>WTBG01000030.1 GCA_013139225.1 Deltaproteobacteria bacterium | reverse complement strand
ATGCAGGATTCTTCTCTCCATATTCTGGATATAGCTGAGAATTCTATCAATGCTGGCGCTAAACTTATTGAGATAAGAATAGTGGAAAATACTAAAAAAGATGTGCTTACTATTGAGATCAAAGATGATGGAAAGGGTATGAATAAGGAGATGCTGAGTAAAGTCCTGGATCCCTTTGTAACAACTCGCACAACCAGGAGAGTAGGGCTGGGATTATCACTATTTGCTCAGGCAGCCAGGGATTGTAATGGTGAGGTACATATAGAATCTGAGCTTAACAAAGGAACCAGACTGGTGGGAACTTTTCAGTTAAGCCATATTGACCTAAAACCCTGGGGCAGTATGGTTGATACGTTGATTACCCTTATTGTTGGTAATCCTGAAATAGACTTTTTTTACCAGCACCAGAAAAATGACTTTGAATATACCCTGGATACAAAGATGGTTAAAAAAGAGTTGGGAGATGTGCCTATTTCAAATCCAGAGGTTATTAAGGTGCTTAGAAATGATCTTAAGGACAACTTAAATCAGATTGGTATAGATTGAATTTCAGCTAAAAAAAGTTACAGGTTATGGGGTTTATGTTAAGAAAGGAGGGAAATTGTAGAAACCGGTAACGCTAGCATAGAAAAAATCTTTCCGTTGTTTCTAACAGGGTGAATCTGCAGAAATCTGTGCCCATAATTATATATAGACAAATTGTGAAAAAGTGATATTTATTATAAGTTAACAAGCTAATTGACACTTCTTAGTGATGATTTATGAAACTCATAGAAAAGTTAAGACTCAAAGCCCCTTTTTCTCTAAGAACTAAATTAATCGTAAGTTTCATTGTGATTATCCTGGTAGGGGGGCTGGGTACAACCATCATTGGAACAAGATTGGTTGCTACTACCTTGATCGAACAGGCACAGAGAAAGGTAAAGCATGATCTTGCCTCTGCCTGGACGGTGTACAATGAAAGATTAAGAGAGATCGAATCGGTTGTGCGTTTAACTTCACAAAGGTTTTTTCTCAAGGAAGGAATTGTATTAGATGACAAAGATATGCTCAAAAGAGAGCTTGAACGATTGAGGCTAGAGAATGACTTAGATATACTAACTCTAACCGATACGAAGGGGAAGGTACTGATCAGAACACGAAGCCCCTTTACGTTAGGAGACGATCAATCCCAGGATGAAATCATTAGCTTAGCTTTACAAAATAAGATTATTGCTTCTACCCAAATTCTCCCCAGGAAGGAGCTGATGAAAGAGGGTGAAGAGTTGGTGATACAAGCCTCTGTGAAAATCATTCCAACTCCTAAGGCCAAGCCTAAGAGAAAATCTGAAGAGACCTCAGGAATGATGCTAAAAGCAGCTGCTCCTATAGTAGCTCAAGATGGCAGCCTTTTGGGGGTTTTATATGGAGGGAGTTTGATTAACCGGGATTATTTTATTGTTGATCGGATTAAAGAGATTGTTTTTAAAGGGGAGAAATATAAAGGAAAAGACACGGGGACCGCAACCATCTTCCAGGGAGATTTGAGGATTTCAACCAATGTGAAAACGGAAAAAGACCAACGGGCCATTGGGACAAGGGTTTCGGATGAAGTAGAGAGGGCTGTGTTGGAGGAAGGGAGGGAGTGGGTTGATCGAGCTTTTGTCGTGAATGATTGGTATATCACTGCCTACCAGCCCATAAAGAATATTAAAGGGGAGATTATCGGAATTCTCTATGTAGGGATGCTTGAGGCACCTTACATTGACATAAGGAATAAGGTGGTTCTTTCCTTTTTTGCTATTGCCCTTTTGTGCCTGTTTCTTGTTTTGATTATGTATTATTTCATTACGGCTGGCATTACCAATCCCTTGCGGGATATGGTTGTGGCTACGGGAAAAATTGCCCAGGGAGATCTTTCTCACGAGATGAAAGTTCAGTCAAGGGATGAAATTGGCCATTTGGCACTATCATTTAATCAAATGGTAAAGAATTTAAAAAATGCCCATCAAGAGCTTAAGCAGTGGGGTAAAACCCTGGAAAAAAGAGTCGCTGAGAGAACAGAGGAACTACGAAAAGCACAGTATCAACTAATCCAGTCTGAGAAGTTGGCCTCTTTAGGGAAACTTGCTGCCGTGGTTGCTCATGAGATTAATAATCCTTTAGCGGGTATTGCAACCTATATCAAGCTCCTGTTAAAAATAACCAAAAAGGAGCCATTTCCTCTAAGCAGAATTAAAGAGATGAGGAATTTTTTGTCAAGCATGGATACAGAGATGAGTCGCGTAACCAGAATTGTAAAAGATCTCTTAACCTTTGCCCGTCAGTCAAAGCCCAGGATTGAGGAGGTGAGTGTAAACAGTATCTTAGAAAAGAGCTTATCCTTATTAGGAAATAAACTTAAACTCCAAAATGTGAAATTACATACTGTACTTGATGCAACCGTACCGTTAACACCTTGTGATTTCTCTCAGATCCAACAGACACTGATGAATATCATCATCAATGGCTCGGAAGCCATGCCTGATGGAGGGGTATTAACCATTAAGAGTTGCCATCTGCCAGATGATGGATTTGTTGAAGTTGAGATTGCTGATACCGGCACAGGCATTCCGGAAGAACACCTCTCAAAGATTTTTGACCCTTTTTTTTCAACGAAAGAGGCAGGCAAAGGGGTTGGCCTCGGTCTTTCCATTGTTTATGGCATTATAAATGAGCACAAAGGGACTGTCGAAGTGAAAAGTAAGGTGGGCAAAGGAACAACCTTTATCATTAAGTTACCTACAGTAGCAAAGGAAGAAAAAGAAAAAACAGAAAGATAGTTTTTTGCGTCCTATTTTTGAAGGAGGGATGTTGATGAATAAAGATGTGCGTATATTGGTTGTTGATGATGAAATGATCGTACGGGAGGCGCTTTCCAATTACCTGAGAGAAGATGGATATGAAGCTATTGCAGTTGAGAGCGGCGAAGAGGCATTGAAAAAAGTGGAAAGTGAAAGGTGGAACATCCTTTTTGTAGATTTTAAGATGCCAGGTATGGATGGACTAGAAGTGTTACGGGAAGTCAAGAAGGTCACATCAGATTTACCGGTAATTATCATCACAGCCTATGCAACCGTAGATTCAGCAGTCCAAGCGATGAAGGACGGTGCCTATGATTATGTTGTTAAACCTTTTGATCCTGAGGCTATCGCTTTACTTGTTGAGAAAGTAGTTGAGCACCAAAGACTGGTGAGAGAAAACATTCTTCTTCGAGAGAGACTAGATCAAGAATATAAGTTTGAAGAAATAATCGGAAGAAGCCAGCCAATGCAAGATGTCTTCGAGCTGGTTAAAAATGTTGCAGCTAGTGATACAACTGTCTTGATTACCGGAGAAAGCGGAACAGGCAAGGAGCTTATCGCTCGGGCTCTCCATGCTAATAGTCCCCGCCGCTATAATCCTTTTATCACGGCCAGTTGTGGGGCTATGCCTGAGGGCCTTTTAGAAAGCGAGCTTTTTGGTCACGAGAAAGGGGCATTCACAGGGGCTTTATATACCAAAAAAGGACGATTTGAGCTTGCTGAGGGTGGAACCTTGTTCTTAGATGAAATTGGGGAAATAAGCCTGAAGACCCAAGTCGACTTGTTGAGGGTGTTGAGTGAAAAGAGCTTCAGGCGGGTTGGAGGAGTTGAGCCCACTAGTATAGATGCACGGATTGTTTCAGCCAGCAACAGAGATCTGAAAAAAGCAATTCAGGAGGGAACTTTCAGAGAAGATTTATTTTACCGATTAAATGTTGTCTCGATACACCTTCCTCCTTTAAGGAAGAGAAGAGAAGATATCCAGCTTTTGGCGGATCATTTCTTGGATAAGTTTAGAGCTGAGACTAACAAAAAGATTGAAGGTATTTCATCTCAAGCACTTAACTTGATGATGGAATATGACTGGCCGGGTAATGTGAGGGAACTTGAAAATGCAATTGAACGGGCCGTAGTAGTAGGTAAAGGGAGTGAGATTGTCCCTCAGGACTTACCATTCTTTAATCAAGGGGTTACAGAAGAGAGAGGACCAAAGTTAAAGTCACTTAAAGATAGGGAAAAAATTCATATACTACAAACACTTGAGGAGAATGGATGGAATATTAGCAAAACGGCTGAGGATTTGGGAATCGATCGGGTGACACTTTATAACAAGATAAAAAAATATAATCTGGAAAAATCAAAGACTGAGTAAATCACATAGCAGATGAATGAAGAAAAAACACTTAGACATCGTTCCAATTGGTAAGATAGATGACAACCTACTTCAAAGGCTTTCTGTGACCATTTACCATTACTTCGGTTATCCTTGCCGAGTCAATGAAGAATGGGAATCTCCTTCCTATGCCTATAACCCTGATAGAAAACAATATTATTCCACCATGATTCTCAGGGAATTGTGCGGATGGGTTAAGAATGATTCTGTAAGAACCATTGGTGTAACCAACCTTGACCTCTATATTCCAATATTTACCTTTGTTTTTGGGGAGGCACAGCTGGGAAGTCATTGTGCTATCATTTCACTTGCTCGTTTAAAACAGGAATTTTATGGTTTACCACCTGATAATGAGCTCTTCATTTCCAGAGTAGAAAAAGAGGTTATCCATGAGTTGACCCACACCTTTGGATTAACCCATTGCGGTGATGTCAACTGTGTTATGCATGCCTCGCATACCATAGGGGATACTGATATTAAGTCTGATCAATTTTGCAAGTTTTGTAATTACAAATTAATCTCTAATCTTAATGAATTGGCGGAGACTTAATGTTTAATTTTTCAACAGGTGGTGTAGAAAATACTTACGCAGTTAATTATTTATGTAAATTGAAGACTTAACTGGATAATCGAAAAAGTGATGTTGAAATCTTAAACAGTTTGTTGAGAGTGGGGATGATGGCAAAGTAGCTGTTATTAGAAGGGCAGATTGTAAAAACACTTTATAATTAGACCATTTGTAGCTGTCAAATGGTCTTTTTTTTGTCCATGATAAAAATGGCATGCGAATTGCTTTTTATATGGGCAAACAGTCGGTGAACGTTAATAAAACTACATTAAATATAAATAAAAAAGGAGGTAATAACAATGGCTGAAAAAATGGAAAAAAAATTGAGGTTAGTTCCAGCAGGTGAAAGAAAGTGTATTTGGATGGAAGCAGGTGCTGTGTCCTACAAACTGTGTACCAATAATTATAATTGCAGTAACTGTCAGTTTGATCATGCGCTTTCGGAGAAATCTAGAAAAGAAGAAGAAAGTCCAAAGGGAATAGGTTTGGCGAAAGATACCAGGAAAAAAGAGGCTACCACCTGGGTGAAAGAATTTAAGAAATTGCCTGCTCACCAAAGAAAGTGCCGTTATATGGTGACTGGTGAAGTATCTCACAAGATCTGTCCTAATGCCTTCAGGTGTGGTGAGTGTTCTTATGATCAAATGATGCAAGATAGAATACCCCCCCTAGTTATACCGAAAATGCTCAAGAAAGTAGCTGGGTACGACCAACCAGACAATTACTATTTTCATCGTGGACACTCCTGGACACATGTGGAATATGGAGGGAAAATACGGGTAGGTATAGATGACTTTGCCCAGAGGTTGGTTGGCAGCTTAAATGCTATCAGCCTGCCCAAGGTAGGTGAGAAAATTTATCAAGGTTCCGTGGGCTGGACTATTGAGCGTGACTTAAGGAATGCGAAATTCCTCTCGCCCATGGATGGTGTGATAACAGCGATTAATCCAGAAATTGAGAAGGATCCTTCTCTGATTAATCAAGATCCCTATGGCAGTGGGTGGATATACATGATTGAACCTTCAAATCTAAGGAAAAATCTAAAAGATCTTCTTTATGACAAGGATGCCAGCGCTTGGCTAGAAGACGAAGCAAAACGTTTGTTAAAACGGACTGAGACAGAGATTGGTGCTACCGCCCATGATGGTGGAGGACCCGTTAGTGATATTTACGGAAGTCTTGACGGAGAAGATTGGACATCTTTTGTAAGTGAGTTTTTACTAACAAAATAAACGTGAAGAAAAAGGATATTTAACAAGGGGATAGCTACTATGCTATCCCCTTGTTTTGTTTCAAGAGCCTGCCATTGTCTTCCTTAAGTAACCAATTGATTATCTTATTGTTTTCACTATTACTTTAAAATAAATTATTCGAGAAAAAATCTTGACATAGAAATATCATTATGCTAGTGAATGAATGGTCATTCATTTTTGTGGGAGGGTTTTTTCAATGGCGGGTGAATCATCGGGTAAAAAAAAGGTTGTAGAAAAAGAGATAACACCGGAGGAATGGGGGGAAATAGATCAGATTATTGCCGATCATAGGGATAAACCTGGTTCACTCATTCCTGTGTTGCAACAGGTGCAAGATATATGCGGATTTTTACCTGAAGAGGTGCAAAATAGAATTGCCGAGGGGTTAGACGTTCATCCAAGTTATGTCTATGGAGTGATAACATTTTACTCTTTTTTTACTCTGGTTCCTCGAGGAAGAAACGTTGTGAGACTCTGTATGGGCACAGCATGTTATGTTCAGGGTACCAACAAAATGCTTGGCAAATTGAAACAAAATTTAGGTATTGATGTCGAGGAAACCACAGAAGATATGAGGTATTCCCTGGAGACGGTGCGATGCTTAGGCGCCTGCGGATTAGCGCCAGTGATGGTTGTCAATCAAGATACCCATGGACTGTTGAACATAGATAAAGCGATTGAGATCGTTAAGGAATATGAATAATGAAACAAATCTTTTAGGTAGGGAGGTTCACAATGCCCAAATTAAAGCTTGAGGATTTAGCGAAAATTAAGGAGAAGGTAAAAACCTCAACTGGTTTAAGAGAAGGGGGATACCAGGCTAAGGTTACTGTGCATATGGGAACTTGTGGAATTGCCTCTGGCGCCAGAAAAGTTATGCAAAAATTAATGGATGAGATAGCCCAGCGGGATGTTAAAGACGTTATTGTGACGACCTCTGGTTGCGCTGGACTTTGTAGTCGAGAACCTATGGCTACCGTTGAATTGAGAGGGGAAGCTCCTGTAAAATATGTTGATTTGGATGAAGAAAAGATCCAGAGAATTCTTGTTGAGCATGTGGTAGGAGGCAAGATCGTAGAAGAGTATGCATTAGCGATAGGAAGTGAGACCTCTTATTAGTTTTGATTTTAAATTTAAACCTTTAAAAACTCGAAATAAAGGGAAGTAATATTATAAGATGGCAGATTTTCGTACACATATGCTCATTTGTGCTGGAACCGGATGTACATCTAATCGTTCTCTCAAGGTAAAAGAAGCCTTAGAAGAGGAATTGATAAAGAGAGGATTGCAGGATGAAGTGAGAGTTGTGATTACCGGTTGTAATGGTTTCTGTGCGGTTGGCCCTATTATGGTGGTTTATCCAGAGGGCATCTTCTATCAAAAACTTACCCCAGAAGATGTTCCCTATCTGATAGAAGAGCATATCTTAAAGGGAAGACCTGTGAAGAAACTGATGTTTTCTGAACCGGTTACGAAAAAGGAAATCCCCTTACTAAATGAAATCAATTTTTTTAGTCATCAGGTGTTGAGGGCTCTGAGAAATCGAGGGTTGATTGATCCTGAAAGTATTGATGAATATATCGCTCGAGATGGATATGCGGCTCTTGGGAAAACCCTCTCCTCTATAACACCTGAAGAAATAATAGAAGAGGTGAAGATATCGGGATTGCGGGGCAGAGGAGGTGCTGGTTTTCCTACAGGTCTTAAGTGGGAATTTTGTGCTAAGGCTAAAGGAGATGTTAAGTATGTCCTCTGCAATGGTGACGAGGGAGATCCAGGCGCCTTTATGGATAGAAGTATCCTGGAGGCAGATCCCCATGCCGTGCTGGAGGGATTGACTATTGCAGGAAAGGCAGTAGGTGCACATCACGGGTATATCTATGTGCGAGCTGAATACCCTTTAGCTGTTGATAGGTTGAAGATAGCAATTCAACAAGCTAGGGAATACGGTATTTTAGGAGAGAATATCTTAGGTTCAGACTATGATTTTGATATAGAGATATATCCGGGGGCAGGTGCCTTCGTCTGTGGCGAGGAGACAGCTTTAATGATTTCTATTGAGGGGAAGAGGGGTATGCCCAGGCCCAGGCCTCCTTTCCCAGCCCATAAAGGCCTTTGGGGTAAACCATCAGTATTAAATAATGTTGAGACATTATCAAATATACCCCAAATAATACTCAGTGGGGGGGAATGGTACGCAAGCATTGGAACGGAAAAGAGCAAAGGCACCAAGGTGTTTGCACTCGCAGGAGCGGTTAACAATATTGGACTGGTTGAAGTTCCCATGGGTATTCCTCTTCGGAGTATCATCTATGACATTGGCGATGGCCTGCAATTTGGTAGAGAGTTTAAGGCTGTGCAGATAGGGGGCCCTTCAGGGGGTTGCCTGCCAGAGAGCATGTTGGATACCCCGGTAGACTATGATTCGATAAATGCGACAGGTGCGATCATGGGTTCTGGCGGCATGGTCATCATGGATGAGACAGCCTGTATGGTGGATATGGCAAAATTCTTCCTTGCTTTTACCCAGGAGGAGTCCTGTGGAAAATGCACTCCCTGTAGGGTTGGCACCAAGATGATGTTGGATATCCTGACCCGTATTTCCCAGGGTGAGGGGGTTGCAAGCGATGTTGATACCTTGAGAGATTTAGCGACCACTATTAAAACAACAGCCCTTTGTGGTTTAGGTCAAACAGCTCCCAATCCAGTACTGACTACCCTGAGATATTTTCGAGAGGAATTTGAAGCTCACGTTATCGATAAAACATGTCCTGCTAAGGTATGCAAAAGGTTAACACCGGCTCCCTGTCAGAATGCCTGTCCTGTGGGGATAGATGTGCCGAGCTATGTGGCTTTAATTGGCTGGGGCAGATACCAGGAATCTCTGGAAATGGTTAGAAGGGATAACCCCTTTCCAGCGGTGTGTGGTCGCGTATGTACCCACCCTTGCGAATATGATTGTGCAAGGGGGGAGACTGATAAGCCTATTTCTATCAAATCACTCAAGCGATTTGTGGCAGACAATGAGAAAAAGGTGGGAAGGATACCAATTACTCCAGTTGAGATCACGCAAAGGGAGAAGGTAGCAATCATCGGATCAGGGCCTGCGGGTCTTACCTGTGCACGTGATGTGATGCAAAAAGGTTACGCCGTTACCGTTTTTGAAGCCTTACCGGTTGCGGGCGGCATGCTCACTATGGGAATACCTGATTATCGATTGCCAAGGGAAGAGGTAGAAGCGGAGATTAATGATATTAGCATGTTGGGTGTTGAGATTAAGACCAACACGGTTGTTGGACAGGACATTACGCTTGATGATCTTCGGAAAGAATATGAAGCCATATTTATTGGTGTGGGTGCGTGGAAGAGTTTAAATCTAAAGATACCAGGGGAAGACGAATTTGAGGGTTTTCTTGATTGTATAACCTTTTTAAAGAACGTTAATCTTGGAAAGCATGAGAAACCTGGAGATAAGGTAGTGGTTATTGGAGGTGGGAATGCAGCAATCGATGCTGCTCGAACGTCCGTACGTCTAGGTGCTCGAGAAGTAAATATCGTTTATCGTCGAAGTCGAGAAGAGATGCCTGCCAGCAAGGAAGAGGTTGATGAGGCGGAGCATGAGGGAGTGAGAATAAATTATTTGGCTGCACCTCTAAGGGTTTTGGGGAAGGATGGCAAAGTAACAGGCTTGGAGTGCATCCGCACTGAGTTAGGTGAGCCCGACGTTACAGGTCGAAGGAGACCCATTCCCATCCAGGGTTCCGAGTTTGTGATCAGTGCCGATGTAATTATACCGGCTATTGGTCAAGAGCCTGATCTTTCTTTCCTGGAGAAAGATAGTGGTGTTAATGTGTCAAAGTGGAACTTTGTTGAAGTTGATCCTGATACCCTTCAGACCAATGTGCGTGGTATTTTTGCCGGTGGAGATGTGGTAACAGGACCTGCCTCAGTTATTGAAGCGATACAAGCCGGGCAGAAAGCGGCGGTGGTAATTGATAATTACTTGCGAAGAGATGAGCTTACTAAAGGACAAAAGATTCCCAGACCCAGAATGTTAGTTGACCTTATAGAGATGACTGAAGAGATGGAAGCCTACCAACAGCCAGAGATGCCTACTCTGGATGTCGAAGAACGGAGGAAGAGTTTTAAAGAAGCAGAAACAGGGTTTGAAGAGGAAGTCGCTGTGTGTGAGGCCAAACGCTGCTTACGATGTGATGCTGGAGAATAGATTATTTACAAAAGATTGTACGTCCTATTATTAACAGGATAAAATGAGAAATTAGCTTTTAGGAGTGAACGGCATTGCTTAGTTTGACCATAGATGAAAGAGAAGTTGATGTTAAAGAGGGAGCAACCATTTTAGAGGCGGCAGAGGCTGCAGGTGTTTATGTCCCTACATTTTGCTACCATAAAAGGTTAATGCCTTTTGGTGCATGCCGAATGTGTGTGGTAGAGGTAGAACAGATGAAGGGTAGACTAGTTCCTTCTTGCTCTACACCTGCAACCAATGGAATGGTGATCCACACCAATACCGCCGAGGTGAGAAAGGCACGAAAGACCCTGCTGGAGCTCTTGTTAGTTCACCACCCCTTAGACTGCCCAGTGTGTGATAAGGGTGGTGAATGTAAATTGCAGGATTTAGTCTATGAATATGAACTGACTGAGAATAGATTTCAGGATAGTAAGTTTGGGTATCCTGTTGATTACTATTCTCCATTAATTGAGAGAAATACTAATCGATGTGTGCTCTGCGGGATGTGTGCAAGAGTTTGTGATGAAGTCGTAGGGGTTGCTGCGATAAGTTTCGTTGACCGTGGTTTTAAAACGGTGATCGGTACCAATTTTGAGCGGGTGTTAAACTGTGAATTCTGTGGTGAGTGCGTTAATATTTGCCCTGTAGGGGCATTAACGGATAAACTCTTTAAGTATAAGGCTAGATCCTGGGAACTCAAGAAGGTTAATACCATTTGTTCCTACTGTAGTACTGGCTGTACTCTTACCCTGGGAATTAAGGGTAACAGTATCTATAGAATTATCGGAGACGATACCATCGGGGTAAATAAAGGCAGCCTCTGTGCTAAGGGGCGTTTTGGCTATCAATATATCACCAGTCCTGAAAGAATGAACAGCCCTTTGATTAAAAATGAGGCGGGAGAGCTTGTAAGGGTAACCTGGGAAGAGGCGCTGGAGAGAGCGGCAAAGGGTTTTACGGAGGTAAAGGAGAAACGTGGTGCAGAGCATATAGGTGGTATCTGTTCTGATCGTTTAACCAATGAAGAGGTTTATCTTTTTCAGAAATTTATGCGTGCTGCTCTTGGAACCAATAATATTGATCACGCAGGGGGGTTCAGCTATTCTGGACTGCTTAAGGGTTTTAAGAGTTCACTGGGATATGCAGCAAATGATATTACCTTAAATGATGTGCGTTGTGCCGATGTGATCTTTGTTGTACGATCTAACCTTTCAGAAACACACCCTGTCATCGGCTATCAGGTAAATATGGCAGTGAAGAGGGATGAATCTCAACTGATTGTTGCCAGCGATAAAACTATCAAGCTCAACAAGTTAGCAGCAGTGTCACTTACTCACAAACCCGGCACAGAGATCGTCCTGCTTAATGGATTGATCCAGGCAATCATCAGTGAAAACCTCTATGATAAGGAATTAGTTTCTTCTTCAACTGAAGGATTTGAGCAGTTGAAAGCAAAGACTGCTCGTTATGGTTTTGATTATGTTGAAAAGATAACCGGTATTAAGGAGGATAAGATAAGGGAAACAGCCAGGCTCCTGTCCCAGAATAAAAAGGTGTGTATCCTGGTCTCCGCAGGTTTGGGGATTATATCGGATGATGAGAAGCTGGCTCAGGCGGTAGCCAATCTAGCCATGCTTACTGGTATGGTGGGAAGAAAAGGTTCGGGGATCGGATTTTTGGGAGAGAAGTGTAATTCTCAAGGCACTTTGGATATGGGAGCCCTCCCCCATTTGCTTCCAGGATTTGAGGAGGTATCGGATGAAAAAGCAAGAAATGCTTTTGAGGAAGCCTGGAAGACATCCATTCCATCACAACCAGGCCAAAGCGCCCTGGAGATGTTTGAAGGTGCTGAAAAAGGAAGTATAAATGCCCTGTATCTGGTGGGGGAAAATCCTGTGGTTTCCTATCCTGATACTGCTCAAACCATAAAGGCTTTGGAGTCCCTTGATTTTCTGGTGGTTCAGGATTTATTTTTAACCCCTACTGCCAAATGCGCAGATGTGGTGTTGCCTGCTGCTAGCTTTGCAGAAAAGAGTGGCACCTATACGAACTTTGAGCGGCGAGTTCAGAAATTAAACTGTGGTCTCAACAAGCTCGAAGGGGTTAAGACAGACCTGGAGATTTTTGGAGAGCTTTCACTCAAGATGGGTTATGAGATGAACACATCCACACCAGATGAAGTGATGAAAGAAATTGGTACGCTTGTTCCCCTCTACACAGAGGTCAATTATTCTCGATTGGGTGAAGAGGGAATTGTATGGGGTTCTCCAAATGGTGGAAAAGAAACCACTCTTTATGGTGAAAAGCTGTCCAAGGTAAAGGCTCGCTTTATTCCTGTTGAGGTTGATGAAGCAATGCTGGAGCCTGATAAAGACTACCCTCTTTTGCTACTTGTCGGAAGTGTTCTTTTTCACTCGGGTTCGCTTTCTACCAAATCTCCCGAATTGGATCAGGTGGGTCCTGGCGGGTGGGTGGCGATGAGTATGGAAGATGCCAGAGATTATCAGCTAACAGACGGCCAGCCAGTTTTTGTAAGATCGAAAAGAGGTGAGATAGCGTTAAAGGTCAAGATTAACAAGAAACAGACAAAAGGAACGGTCTTCATCCCTTACCATTTTGAATCTCAACCAGTCAACACATTAACGAGCAAGGATCTTCGTCCAACGTTTGTTGAAATCAGAAAAGGTTAAAGGAGATACGTAAACCTTATGGATCTCATTACACTTTCCATCATGCTTCTTAAAATCATCGTGGTGTTTATAGCCATGCTTCTGGGTGTCGCCTATCTCACATGGCTTGAGCGTAAAGTCTTAGGGCACATGCAGGTACGCTATGGTCCTATGAGAGTGGGGTGGCACGGCTTGTTGCAGCCTATTGCTGATGGTATAAAGTTATTTTTTAAGGAAGATATTGTGGTGGCTAATGCCAACAAGGTTATCTACGTCCTTGCTCCTTTTGTTGTTACGGTGTGTGCTTTCGCTTCTTTTGCAGTGGTTCCCTTTGGAAATGAACTGACCATTTTTGGCCAGACGATTCCCTTAAGGATTGCTGATGTAAATATCGGTATTCTCTATATCTTTGCCCTATCTTCTTTAAGTGTTTACGGTTTAACTTTCGCGGGCTGGTCTTCTAATAATAAATATGCCCTTATGGGAGGGCTTCGTGCTTCTGCCCAGATGATTAGTTATGAGTTGCCCGCCGGTCTGTCCATAATTGGCGTGTTGATGCTCACAGGTTCTTTAAGCATGGTTGAAATAGTTAACGCCCAAAAAGATCTCTGGTTTATTATAAAGCAACCCCTGGGTTTTATACTTTTTCTTATCTGTAGTGTAGCAGAATGCAATCGCACACCTTTTGATCTGCCTGAGGCAGAGAGTGAACTGGTAGCAGGTTTCCATGTGGAATACTCCAGCATGAAATTTGCTCTCTTTTTCCTGGCAGAGTATGCCCACATGATTGTGATGGCCTCGCTTGTTACTACTCTCTTCTTAGGAGGCTGGCATCTTCCGTTTATTGATATAAGCAGCCTTCATCCCACTACATTAATAGGCCAACTTGTGGTTTCATTGCTTCCTATATGTGTATTTGGTGTTAAGGTATTTTGCTTTCTATTTTTCCTCATCTGGCTGAGGGCGACTTATCCGCGCTTGCGCTATGATCAGTTGATGAAATTTGGCTGGAAGGTTTTATTCCCACTGGCTCTGTTTAATATTGTGCTCACTGCTATTCTTCAAATTTTTAATCTGCTTTAGGCAAAGGGAAGGTAATGATAGGCTCTATTATCAAGCATATCTGGGCATTACTCTGCGGACTGAGGGAGACCTTATGGTATTTTTTAAAAACCACCATTTTAGGGAAGCCCATTACCTTAATGTATCCTGAAGAGAAATGGACACCCTATCCCAGGTTTCATGGACTGCATAAGCTCTTGAGAGATGATAACGGAAAAGAGAAGTGTGTTGCCTGTTGTCTTTGTGCGGCGGTTTGCCCCGCTCAGTGTATTACCATTGAGACTGCTGAGAACGAGAATAATGAAAAATATGCCAGTAGTTATCAGATTGATATTTCCCGTTGTATCTTTTGCGGATACTGTGTTGAGGCCTGTCCGGTGGGAGCTCTTTTAATGACGGGAGAGTATGAGCTGGCAGAATATACTCGGGAAGGTATGCTTTATAATAAAGAAAGATTACTAAGGGAGTAACCCCTTGAATTGGGGAAAATCGGTTATTGATAAAAGGCTAATTATTTTTTTAAGTTGTAGAAACTTTGAGATGTAAGTAGAGGTTGATTTATGGAAGCGATTCTTTTCTATGGTTTAGCTGCCATCATGGTGGTTTCGTCCCTCATGGTGATTTTAAGAAAGAATCCTGTTCACAGCGCTTTGTTTCTTGTCTTAACATTTCTCTGCCTGGCTGTACTTTACCTGCTGCTTAATGCCCAGTTTATTGCGGCGATTCAGGTCATTGTTTATGCGGGGGCGATCATGGTGCTGTTTATTTTTGTTATCATGTTACTCAACCTGGAAAGTGAAGTCGCTTCTAAGAGTAGTCACGGTTTGCAAAAGTTCTGGGCAATGGCCATTTCAATTGTGCTTGCCATTTCCTTTGTATCTATTATGACGGTTAGAGTTTTCACTGGAGGAAAAGGCGATTTTTCACCGGAGGCAGTAAACGCCGCGGGTAATAGTGAGGTTATTGGAAGGCTGCTCTTTACTGAATTCCTTTTGCCTTTTGAGATTACCTCGGTTTTGTTATTAGCTGCTATCATCGGTGCAATTGTCCTGGCTAAAAAGAAGTTGTGAAATTTAGGAATTGGGGAATTAAGGGATTGGCAAATTGATTAATATGAAATTCCCAAATTCCTAAATCATGATTTTAGTTTTTGAGTACTCTGAAGTAAACATAGTAATACTTGTACAAGATTAGGGGAAGAATATCTATGGTTCCTATAGAACATTATCTGGTTTTAAGCGCTGTCCTCTTTTTTATAGGGGTGTTGGGGGTTTTTGTAAGAAGGAACGCCATTGTCATCTTTATGTGTATTGAATTGATGCTCAACTCGGCGAATCTAGCCTTCATTGCCTTTGCCCGCCATTTGGATTCTATGGATGGTCAGATTTTTGTCTTTTTTGTAATGACGGTAGCTGCCGCTGAGGCTGCTGTAGGATTGGGTATCATCATTGCTCTTTACAGGAACAGGGAAACCGTTAATGTTGATGATATCAATCTGATGAAGTGGTAATCGAAGGAGCATACCTATGATAGAATATATTTGGCTGGTTCCGTTTTTCCCGCTTTTGGGAGTTATCATCAATGGCATTTTAGGGATACGCTTTTCCAAAAGGTTGATAGGTCTTATAGGGTCTACTGCCATTCTTCTCTCTTTTCTCGTCTCCTGCCGCATTTTATGGGAAGTTCTTCAGTTACCTCCTGATGCCCGTGTTTTTGAGGTACCTCTCTATACATGGATACCCTGCGGTGATCTTAAGGTAAACATTGGTTTTTTAGTAGATGCCCTCTCTCTAGTAATGATGCTAACTGTCTCCGGGGTGTCTTTTATCATTCATGTATATTCCATTGGCTACATGCATGATGATCCGGGTTTCCGCCGATACTTTACTTACCTTAATCTCTTTGTTTTCTTTATGTTAA
>WTBG01000364.1 GCA_013139225.1 Deltaproteobacteria bacterium | reverse complement strand
CGGGGACAGGGAAATCAACTACTCTATCAGCAATGATTGATCACCGCAATGAAAATTCCACCGGCCATATTGTGACCATTGAAGATCCTATCGAATTTGTCTACCGTCACAAAAAGATGATTGTCACGCAACGTGAAATTGGTATCGATACCCATTCCTTCGATAATGCCCTGAGAAACGTAATGCGAGCAGCACCTGATGTCATTCTGGTCGGAGAAATTCGGGATGTAGAAACAATGGAAGCAGTAATTACTTTTGCAGAGACAGGACATCTGGTTCTAGCAACGCTCCATGCCAATAATGCTAATCAAGCAATGGAAAGAGTATTGAATTTCTTCCCTCATGAAAGGCATGAGCAGATTCTTCTACAACTCTCCCTTAATTTAAAGGCAATAATCTCTCAACGTCTTATTCCCTCCACTGATGGCACTAGAGTTGCGGCGATGGAAATACTTTTAGACACCCCCAGAGTAAAAGATTTAATCCATAAAAACCAGGTTTCTGTACTTAAAGAAGCTATGGCACAGGGAACAGGGGAAGGTATGCAAACCTTCGATCAAGCTATTTTCTATCTTCATAAGCAGGGAAGATTGGATTACGATAATGCCCTGGCTTACGCAGACAGCGTTAACGACTTAAGGTTGAAAATAAAACTCGATAAAGTTGGTGACGAAGAGGCACCTGCACTTTCTGAAGATAAGTCAAAAGAAAAATTTAGATTAAGACCTACTAATATCCAGTAAATACCTGAAGTTCTTCCTATCAAAACTTAACTCAAGCTAAGTTCATCAAACCCTCGGCATTGTTGCCGAGGGTTTTTTATGGGAATTATGCATTGCATCTTTAATAATAATAAGTTAAACTACAGGATTAAGAATAAAAAATCACAGATTTATCCACAATAATGTTCAGTGTTTACCCATTTAGGAAGTAACATACAACAGGGTGAGCCTGGAACTTAATTTCATGTTGTTGTATGGTAGAAAAAGCACTTTTTGAAATTAGAAAATTGGAGGTAGGATCTTTTGAGAACAACTGCTACCTGCTAATATGCCTTGAAACCAAGGAGGCACTCATTATCGATCCCGCTGCAGATGCTGAAAAGATTCTCAATGCTTCAAAAGGTTTAAAGATTAAATACATTCTCATCACACATGGCCATTTTGACCATATCGGTGCCCTTAAGACAGTCAAAAAAGCAACACAAGCACCGGTAGGCATCCACGCCTCTGATGATGCTGCTCTGCCTTTCCCACAAGATTTCCATCTGAAAGATGGCGATATCATCCAGTTTGGCAAATGTGCAGTAAAAATAATCCACACCCCGGGGCACACTCCGGGAGGTGTCTGTATGCTGATAGGGGAAAATCTCATAAGTGGCGATACTATCTTCCCGGGAGGTCCTGGGAATACAGAGATTCCTGGTGCAAACCGAAACCAGATCTTAAAGAGCATTAAAGAAAAGCTCTTTCTTCTTCCCGGAGATACCATCATCCATCCTGGGCATGGTCTCACCAGCACAATAGAAAAAGAAAGAAGGAGTTCATTTTACGAGGAGTGAACCAAATCAAATGAATACAGCATTAAAAGAAGTAAAAATGGAAAGCGATAATAATCTTATAGTAACTGAATACCACGATCCATCTGCCTTTGACATGTTGTCACAACCATGGAATCAGCTCATCACACTTACTTCTGTAAACACTCCCTTTCTCACCTGGCAATGGCAAAAGCTATGGTGGAAATATTGGAATCAGGGTCGATATTTGAGGATCATCACGTTAAGTGAAGAAAGCGGAAGACTTTGCGGAATAGCACCTTTATATTCAGAGGAAACCCGGGAAGGACAAAAGCTCAATCTGCTTGGGAGCTCAGACTTTTGCGACTATCTTGATTTTATTGTGACAAAAGGAGAAGAAGCCCATTTCTATCATACCTTGCTTTCATACCTCACTTCATCATGTACTGAAAAAACAACTCTTTTTCTAAACTCCCTTCAGCAAAACTCCCCCACCCTCTCCTTCTTCAAAAGAATAGCTCACAGCAATGATTATAACATAGATATCAACCTGGAAGACAAAGCTCCCTCTCTACATCTTCCTTCCAGTTTTGATTTATATCTCAAACGGCTTACCCCAAAAAACAGACATGAGATCAGACGTAAAATGAGAAGGGTTGAAGGAAGGGCGAAAACAACCTTTGAAAAGATCGATCATCCATCTAAGGTAATGCAAAAAATGCCTCACTTTATGAAACTTTTCCGCAAAAGTGCTGAAAAAAAGAACCACTTTCTAAATGAACTGAGAGAGAAGTTCTTTATGGCTTTGGCAGATGAGTTTTCCCGGATGGGGTGGTTAGAGATTTTTACTTTATCTTTCGACGAAATGGAAGTTGCATACCTTTTCTGTTTCAATTACCAAGATACTTTATATCTCTATAATTCTGCTTACGACCCCACCTTTTATAACTTCAGTCCAGGAATTGTTACAATAACGTATTGCCTGGAAGATGCCATCAATCGGGGAATTAAGCGGTTTGATTTCTTAAGAGGAAATGAATCCTATAAATATCATTTTGGTGCCCAAGACCATAATCTCTACACACTAACCCTTTGTCTTCCTGGAGAAAGAAATCTATGTACCGAATAGCTATGATCAGCGTCCACAGCTGTCCGCTTGCTGCACTGGGGGGTAAAGAAACCGGTGGTATGAACGTATACATTCGTGAGCTAAGCAGGGAACTTGCAAACAAAGGCTTGCAAATAGATGTTTTTACCAGATCCCAGAATCCCACTATTCCCCAGATAGTCAACTTCCATAAAGGCGTAAGGATCATCCATCTCAAAGCAGGACCCGAGTTACCTTATGATAAAAATCAGGTGTGGTTCCACCTGCCTGAGTTTTTGAATTCTGTGGAACGATTCTCCCATGAAGAGAAAATAAGTTACAATCTCATCCATAGCCACTACTGGTTATCCGGTTGGGTTGGACTGAAGTTAAGCACAAGGTGGAAGATCCCTCTTCTCCATATGTTTCACACGATGGGGTACTTTAAAAACAAAGTGATAATGCCTTTAGGCAAAAGTGAGCCCGCCCTACGCTTACACAAAGAAAAACAGTTGGTGAAACATTCTGATCATATCATAGTTTCCAGTCATAGAGAAAAAGTCCATATGATTTGGACCTATGGAGTCCCGTCTGGAAAAATATCGGTTATTTCCTGTGGAGTAAACCCTTGTTTATTTACTCCTATCAATCCTCATCAATCGAAAGAATACCTTGGTCTTCCTCGCAAGAGATTTATCCTTTTTGTGGGACGTATTGACCCGGTGAAGGGCATTGACACTCTGCTTAAATCTATGACTGTAGTGAAAAACAAACTGGATCAATCGCAGGATGTCAATCTTCTTATCATTGGAGGAGACACCGATTACTCATCCTACTCAAAAGATAGCGAAATGCACAAGTTGAAATTATTAACAACAGAGCTGGGACTTGAAAGCATGGTAACCTTTCTTGGGCCCCAGAGGCAGGATCAATTGCCTTATTTCTATTCTGCTGCCGAGGCATGTGTTCTTCCTTCCCGCTATGAATCCTTTGGAATGGTTGCTCTGGAAGCCATGGCCTGTGGTACTCCTGTGATCGCTTCCAAAGTTGGAGGGCTTACCTCCTTCATACAAGATGAGTTAACAGGTTTTCTGGTGCCGGAGGAAGATGAAGAAGCTCTGGCAGAAAAAATACTTGTATTGCTGGATAATTCCACCCTTAAGGAGAAAATGGGATTTCAAGCTCGAATCAGAGCCGAAGAATTAAGCTGGCAAAACATTGCGAATAAAATGATTTCGTTATATCAATCTCTGTTAGAGGAAAACGTTGAAAGTGAAACCAAGCGAACAAGTTTCTATGCGAGTCTCCAAAATGGAAACCGTGTAACTCTGGCTACACAACAATGAGTGCAAAAGATGCCGGATACTAGATTTTCATATACAGATCATATTTTATCCAGTATCTAGCATCAAGTATCCAGTATCGTTTTGCTGGAAACACTCTATCCCACTATCGATGAACCATTTGTTAAGTTAAGAATGTTCCATACTATTTTAAGATAAGGGAATATATTATGGTAACTGAAAACTCATTTCCAGAATCAAAGAAGGTTATGGTGATTGTGGCCCACCCAGATGATGCTGAATTGTCGTCTGCCTGTACCTTGATCAAATGGATAGCTAAAGGATGTCAGGCACGGTATGTAGTGTGCACAACAGGGGATAAGGGAACAAAAGACACCAGCATAACCCCCTTTCAATTAGCAGAGACAAGGGAAAAAGAACAGAGAGAAGCAGCAAGTGTAGTGGGGGTTAAAGACATTACTTTTTTAAGACACGTGGATGGAGGGCTAGAGCATAATGCCAGTTTTCGTAATGAAATCGCCCTTCTTATCAGAAAGTTCCAGCCTGAAATCATCATAACTCATGATCCATGGAGACCTTATCAGATCCACCCCGACCACCGAGCAGTTGGTTTCGCCACCGTGGATGCGGTGGTAGTAGCCCGCGACCATCTTTTCCTACCAGCCTTTTTGGAAGTGGAACTACATGCACATGCACCTCTGGAACTGTATTTCACCTTCCCCCCTACTCCAGATTATGTGGTAGATATAACGGATGTCATGGAAAAGAAACTTGAGGCATTGGAGAAGCACAAGAGTCAACTAAAACGTATCCCTGATTGGCCTGAAAAGATAAAGCTGATGAGCTCAAAACTTGCTGAGGGGAAACCATTCAGTTATGCTGAATCGTTTAAGCGTCTTGTACTAACTTACCAGTGATAAAAAGACTTTCCCCCACTCATAGAGAGTGAAGTGAATAAGATGTGAAAGGAGTTACACTATGCTAAACCTGATTAAGACACGTAGAAGCATCAGAAAATTCACATCCAAAGCAATTGAAGTTGAGCAATTGAACCAGATTATCGAAGCAGGAACCTGGGCACCCTCAGGATTGAACAACCAGCCCTGGAAAATTGCCATCATAAAAGATCATTACATAAAGACATCTCTTGCTCCTCTTACCCGCTATTCTCCTAT
>WTBG01000021.1 GCA_013139225.1 Deltaproteobacteria bacterium | reverse complement strand
ATGTTAGAGTGATGTAAGACTAAGGTTTTATTTTGTAAAATCTCCCCTGCCCCCCTTTTTCAAAGGGAAGAGTGGACATTTGAATTCATTTAGCACAGAGTTTTTCAGCCAGTTGATAAGCTTCCTTAAGGCTTTTATCTTTGTTGTTAATATCCCCTTTATCCCGAACACCTGATACCTGAAGTTTACCGATGATGTTCATCTGGAAAGTGTTTTTCAAAACATGATCCATTGCCTTAAATGGAATGTCGGCAATAGACAAATCTGGTGCATCATGAACGAGAGCCACCACAACATTTTTGCCTTTTCCACGATTTTCTACTAAAACATTATTTTTTAAATCGACATTCATAAGAGGAATACATCGTTCGAAAAAGACTGTCAGTTGAGAGGTGTAACTTGCCATATAAACAGGCGAAACAAAAAGAATGAGATCGCTCGACAACATTTTCGATATGAGTTGATTCATATCATCCTGGAAGCGCGTGCAGTCATTGGGGTTTATCCAGCAGTTTTTGTAGCAGCCCTGACAGGGATTAATTGTATGATCGTAGAGATATATTTTTTCTGTGTCGGCCCCCTTGCTTTTTGCACCTTCCAGAAAATGTTCTGCAAGGATATCGCTATTTCCATTCTTACGAGGGCTTGCAACAAAGGCTATAACTTTCATAATAATCCTCCTGAATTTGAAGTGAGTAGAAGTGATAATGTGAGATTAAGTGTCTAACTTTAAATACTCATTATATTAAATAGTTAAATAACTTTTCTAAAGCTATGCATAAACAATTGGGTAATGGAAAGATGAATAAAGGCAAGTATGAGTATTCGCAAAAAGTCCAATTTGCTCCTTATCTGTCATTCCTGCGAAAGCAGGAATCCAGTAATTTCTGCTTGTTATGGACTCCCGCTTTCGCGGGAGTGACTCAATTTTTGACTTTTTACGAGAGCATCAAGTATGAAGTTAAAAATGAGTAAGGTGCATAATGTTTTATAACCTTAGCTCACTTAAGTTCACTTAAAACTTAAGTCTCTTTATTAAAACTCAGGTAGATCCTTTAATGTGGCATAGGAGAAAACGGGACCGTCTTTGCATACATAAAGGTGCCCAACATTGCACCTGCCACATTTTCCGATGCCGCATTTCATCCTGTTTTCCATAGTAGTGAAAATTTGCTGATCAGAAAAACCCAGTGCAAGAAGGTTTTTAATGACAAACTTTATCATCACCACAGGTCCACAGGTTATGGCGATTGTATTATCTGGGGGTGGTTTAACCTCGAGGAGATTGGTGGGTACGAAACCTACAAATCGAGTCCATCCTTCTTCCTTCATGTCAATAGAAAGGTGGACATTAACATCATCACGTTTTTCCAGCTCGAAAAGCTCTTCTTTAAAGCAGAGATCGTTTGTGGTACGGGCACCGTAGATAATATCTAATTTCCCATAGTCTTCTCTATTATCAAGGATATATTGCAAGATAGGCCTAAGTGGCGCCTGTCCAATTCCTCCACCGATCGTAACAATATTCTTGCCTTTCCAATCATCGATGGGAAATCCATTGCCATAAGGTCCTCGTATGGAGATGGTATCACCTGTTTCGCATGCGTGAAGTGCTGATGTTACCTTACCCAATTTCATAACGCTAAATTCGAGATATCCATTTTTGGTTGGTGATGAAGCAATAGATATCATGCTTTCACCTGTTCCTAAAAGGCCGATGATAGCACATTGCCCGGGCCTGTGGTTAAAATCATGACCATTTTGAAAGGAAACCTTGAAGGTTTTAATTGGCCTGACTCCCAGAGCCTCATCTCTTACATCTATTATTTTAGCTATTTCAGGGACATAAGGGTTCTTCATTCTGCTTCCTTAATGGTTGAAAGAATTTCGATAAGATCTACATTAACAGGACAGAGAGCAATACATCTCCCACATCCTACACAACTGGGGACCCCAAAATTGTCTATATTGAATTTGAATTTGTGATAAATCCTGTTTCTTAATCGTTCAGTTCTGGTTGGTCTGGGATTGTGACCGGAGGCATGTAGGGTGTATTCGGCAAACATGCAGGAGTCCCAGGTTCTAACGCGTCTGCCTTTTCTTGCAGATGACTCATCCTGCATATCAAAGCAATAGCAGGTAGGACAGGAGTAGGTGCAAATTCCGCATCCTATACACTTAGAAGAGAATTTATCCCAGATGGCATGTTCAAATATGGCAGCCAGTTTTTCCTTTATACCGTCAAGATTTATCTGCCTTTTAATTTTACCTTCGGAAGCTTTTGCTAGCTGTTCTTTTTCCTTAGTGTCTTCTGCTTTTGCTTGTGTTAAGTGGGATGAGGCCTTATCTATTATCGTCTTTCCCTTGTCGGTGATGACTTCTATGTAGAAGGAATCGTTTAGTGATGTAAAAAGCAGGTCAAGCCCTTCCTTGGAAAATGGGTTGCCATCAATGGAAGTGCAAAAACAGTTTGGAAAAGGTTCATTGCAGGCAATTCCGATTAAAGCAGTTTTGTTTCGTCGCGTAAGATAATAAGGGTCTGGAAAATCTCCTTCAAAGACGGGATCAAGCAATTTAAAACTTCGAGCGTCGCAGGGGCGGATGCCAAAAACAATAGTGTCCTTCTCTTCTTTTGGAGATGTTTCCTTAATTGCAGCATCATTATCGAAAGTGAATAAAGGCTCGGTTTGTGGAAAAACAGCAGATTTAGAGATTATAGGCTGGTGATTCAGGTCTAAAGAGATATTCTGAAAATCCCTGATTACCTCAAAGAGGGTAGTTGCATCCTTTTGAACAGGCGCCCAGATCTCATATTCCTTGAGCGAGTCTAAAAAATTATTAAGTTTTTCTTTTTGCAGAATGTATGAATCCATAAGCTGTAAGTCTTTCAGGCAAATAAGATTTTACCACAGAGCTCGCAGAGTACGCGGAGAAGAATAAAAAAATAAATTCAATCTCTGCGATCTTAGCGTTCTCAGCGGTTGAATAAGCTATAAGACAAAATCATCCGGGTCTTCGATGTTAAAAGTATTTAAAAGTGGTTTTACCTCTGGGTCTTTTCCAGCTTCAAAATCAAAAAGTTCTTTGACATCTTTTTCCATTTTTCTGTTTAACTTCATGAGAGGTATACCAACCGGGCATACTCGTTCACACTCACCACAGCTGACGCATCTTCCCGCAAGGTGAAAGGCGCGGGTAACATGAAACATAAGATTTTCATTGGTATCAACGGAACGTCTGACCCATTGAGGCGTAAGTTTATCTAAAATACAGCCATCACAATAGCAGAGAGGGCAAGAGTTTTTACAGGCATAGCATCTAATGCAGCGATCAAGCTGGTTTTGCCAGAAGGACCACTTTTCTTCAGGAGTTTTCTCTTCAAGTTTTTGAATGTCATCATAATTGGCAGGATTACCCTCAAGTTTGTCACCGAGAAGTTTGTTGTAAGTAAGAGGGGTAGGGTATTGACAGACTTTACAGGTATCAGCTATTAATTCCTCTTTGGGGACTTCATGTGTTTGATCATTGATGGTGATGATATACTTTCCGTTTTCTTCAACTACTTCTGCCGGATCCACTACATTGGGAAACTGGGCTTCAATCTTTTTCAGATCAATTACACCTTTGCAGGGAATGCCAATTATATAGAGGCTTTCGCGTGACAATCCTTTTTCAGCAATAATCTGATTGAGTGCCCTGGAATCACAACCTCTTACAAAAATAGCTACCTTTTTGGCTTTTGATTTTTTCTCTTCTTCTGACTGAACCTGAGCAGGTTTACCCTCTATTGTAAGGTAATTGACCAGGCTTAGAGAGCAGAGTGGAGAAAAGGTAAGACGATCTAATTCTTCCTTTGTTTCAATGAATATAGGAGAAATCCTGAAGCCGTAGCTCCCTTTCTGATAGCCGATAAGGTGTGTTACTTCTTTGCGGCCAATCGCCCTTTTTGCTTCATCTTTTAACTTTTGGATGTTCATAGAATTTCTCTTTTAAAAGATTTTAAGGGACCCAGCTTTTTAATGTCTTCTGTTACTTCAGTAATGACGTCTGCAAACTTTTTTCCTTCAGAAGCCGACACCCAGCTCATTCTTATTCTTGAAGGATTTATGCCAATATATTCAAGTAGGTTTTTCATGAGAAGAAATCTCCTTCGTGCAAGGAAATTGCCCTTAAGGTAGTGACACTCACCGGGATGACAGCCCGAGATAAGTACACCATCAGCACCCTGCCTCAGAGCCTGAAGAACAAAGAGAGGATTTACTCTTCCTGTACACATGACTCGAATCACTTTAACAGTGGGAGGATAGTGCGTACGGGTAGTGCCGGTAAGGTCCGCTCCAGCGTAAGAACACCAGTTGCACAAAAAGGCTACGATGTTAGGTTCAAATTCACTCATAAGACTCTCCTAAAGATGCTATCATAGAGAGGAGCTGTTCATCAGTAAAAGATTTCTGTTGTATAGCACCAGATAAGCAAGCCGCAACACATGCCCCACAGCCCTTACAGAGCACCTCATTGACTGAGGCTACATCTACAGTTTCCCCGGCAATTACAGTGGGTTTCAGTTCAATGGCGTCGTAGGGACAGACCTCAACACAGAATCCACATCCACGACAGAGAAGGTCATTGACCTGAGCTACCTGAGCTTCAGTTCTAACCTTACCCTGAGATAGTGGAATGCATGCTTTTGACGCTGCAGCACTTGCCTGGGCAACAGTATCAGGAATATCCTTGGGGCCTTGACAGCAGCCAGCGAGAAAGATTCCGTCACTGGCAGTATCAACAGGACGCAACTTTGGATGAGCTTCCAGTAAGAATTTGTCTGAAGACTGTGATAATTTTAATAGATTATTGACTGTGTTACTGTCAGCTCTTGGAACCATCCCCACTGCTAAAACAACCAGATCTGTTTCTACTTCAACAAGCTGACCCAGCAGCGTGTCTTCTGCTTTAACTACAAGTTTCTCCCCTCTTTTATAAACTTCCGCGACGTTTCCACGTCTGTAGATAATACCTTCCTGTTTTACACGATCATAGAACTCTTCGAAACCTTTGCCGAATGCCCTCACATCAATATAAAATACGGTTACTTTAGCATCCGGTATCTTATCCTTTATCAGGTGAGCCTGTTTTGCTGTGTACATGCAGCAGACTCTGGAGCAGTATTCGTTGCCAACAGTTTTATCTCTCGAGCCAACACAGTGGATAAAGACCACATTTTTCGGTTTTTTCCCATTTATCATAACGTCCCCTGTAGTGGGACCGGAAGCAGAGGATAACCTCTCAAATTCTAAACCTGTGATGACATTGGGATACAAACCATATCCCAGTTCAGGTTTCAGGGTTGGATCAAAGGTGTCAAATCCGGTAGCTACGATGATAGTTCCAACATCGACCTCTATAAATTGTTCTTTTTGTTTGAGGTCTATGGCACCCAATTCTTTGCAAACAGGCTCACATTGCTTACATTCTCTGTTTAAAGTGTAGCGGCAGTAATCAGGATCAATTACAAAACAGGCTGGCACTGCCTGAGGAAAAGGTATGTAGAGACACTTGGTTTTTGAAAGATTCAGGTTAAAAGGATCGGGCATTTCAATAGGGCAGTATGAGATGCAATTACCACAACCATTGCATTTGTCTTCAATTATGTATCTAGGTTTCTTCTTAATAGTAACCTTAAAGTTACCTACATACCCCCCTACATTGGTGATTTCAGAGTAGGTGAGAAGTTCTATGTTAGGATGGTTGCCAACATCAGACATCTTGGGCGTTAGGATACAGGCTGAGCAATCCAGTGTGGGAAAAGTTTTGTCAAGCTGCATCATGTGACCACCGATACTTGGGTCTTTTTCAACCAGATATACTTTGAATCCGGTATCGGCAATGTCCAGAGCAGCTTGAATACCTGCAATCCCACCACCTAAAACCAGTGCGGTAGGTATTACATCAACTTCTTTTTCCTCTAAAGGTTCAAGCAGACTGGCTTTGGCTACAGTAGCTGCCAGGATGCTTTCTGCTTTTTTAGTAGCCTTTTCAATATCCTCGTGGACCCAGCTGCAGTGCTCGCGTATATTGGCTATCTCAAGGCAGTAAGGGTTAATTCCAGCACTCCTTAATGCCTTTCGAAAGGTAGGCTCATGCATACGTGGTGAGCAGGCAGCTACTACAATGCGATTAAGATTAAACTCGTTGATATCATTCTTGATCAGTTCTTGCCCTGGATCAGAGCAGAGATAGATATAGTCTTTAGCAACTGAAACATGAGGCAGTTTTGATGCAAACTCGGTGAGTTTAGTAACGTCAACTGTGGATTTAATATTTACACCACAATGGCAGATATATACGCCAACTCTTGTTTTGCTCATTGATTGTTCCTAGTCGATTACCTGTGACACTATTTCTACAATGTCGAGGATTTGAATTTTATCTTCCAGCTCGCCGCTTTTAACCGCATCCTCGAGAGTTAAAAGGCAAAAAGGACATGCAGTTGCCAGAATTTCTGCTCCACAATCCAAAGCCTCTTTAACTCTAATTGTGGCAGTACGTTCCATTGTTTCATAAGCCTCGATCCACATCCTTCCTCCGCCACCTTCACAGCAAAGTGCCCTTTCTCTCGTCCTGTCCATTTCAACAAAATTTAAGGAAGGGATACTTTTGAGAATATCCCTTGGCTCATCAAAGATTTGATTCTGTCTTCCTAAAAAACAGGGGTCATGATAGGTGACGGTCTTTTCAAATTTCTTTGAGAAGGAAAGTTTTTTCTTCTTTATAAGATCGGGAATAATCTGTGTATAGTGTTTTACCTCTATGCCGAGCTCGGTATACTCATTTTTGAATGTATTGTAACAGTGAGGTGAAGAAGTTATAATCTGCTTTATGGGGAATTGCTTAAACATCTCGATGTTCATCTCTTTTAGTGCGTCGAAAGACCAGATGTCTCCCATGCGGCGTATCTCATTGCCACAACATACCTCATCGTTGCCCAGGGTGCCAAAGTTAATTCCTGCTTTAGCAAGCGTTTTCGCTAATGCTTTGGCTATCTTTTGTAGCCTGGGATCAAAAGCTACTGTGCAACCCACATAGTAGAGGATTTCTGCATCTGCTATACTTTTAATCTCCAGTCCTTCTGCCCACTCCGATCTCTTTTCCTGTCCAATGTTCCATGGATTTCCACGAATAGAAATGCTTTTTAAAACATCTCTTATTTTAGGGGGCACTTGACCATCTTCTACCAGAACACTGCGCATACTGATAATAAGATCAGCAGGATCTACTTCTTTAGGGCAGCGCACCACACATGTGGTGCAGGTAGAACAGTCCCATAGCATCTCTTTTTTTTGGGCAATATCTTCCCCTTCAGAATTTAGAATCTCATAAAGGAGCTTTCTGATATTAAAATGGGGAGATATAACTGAGATGGGGCAACTTCCTGTGCATTTGCCACATTGAATGCAGGGAAATAAAGGATCTCGCAAGATATATGCTAGTCGTTCTGCTTCTTCGGACATATTTTCAACTAAATTCTAAAATGTGTTTAAATAGTTGTTAGATTTGCGACGGTTATAGGATAATGTAAAAGTTTCGAGTTACGAGAATATGTTTTATTACACGTAACTTGAAACCTGTAACATATATTAAATCTTCAAACTGTGCTGAAGAAGTCCAATTGCTTAAAAGACCTTAAGCTAATTTGGTGGGCTTCAGGCAGTTTCTTCTTCTTTTTCTTCGTCCACTTCCTCGAAAGTCAAAGCACCGCTTGTGCACCATTTAACGCATGCCGGGTCAGGAGGTTCGCCACAAAGATCACACTTTAGGGGAACTTCGGTGCCGGGCTCGAAGAAAATATCTCTCTCTGGACAAGCAGCACGGCAAAGAATGCATTTCCCATATTCTTTCCCACCTATTACAGTGGCGTAACGGGAAGTACACTTTGCATCTGTATATGGCCCTGCCAGAATAGGTATGTGCATATCATTTTCCATATCCACATAGATTCTTATTCTGGAGAGGGCAGGATTAATTTTGTCTTCGAAGTGTTGGAGTGAACAAACAGTTTCGCAGTGTCGGCACCCGGTACACTTTTCAAAATCTATCCTGATCTCTTTCATAAACTCCTCCTTAATTATTGTAAGAACTTCGTACAGAGTGGCTGTTTTTTCCTCTGTGTCTGTGGTTGATATTTTAGTCTAATCCTAATTCGTTAAGCTTTTCTTCAGTTGGAACACCGTTTTCATCCCAACCTCTCAGTTTGTAGTATTCAGGTAGCATCTCATCTAGTTTGCAAACACGACCTTTAGCAGGCCCTTCTGGCATAGGCTCCTCTAATAATCTCTTTGGGAGGGTATCATCTTTTCCAGTGAGACCTGCTTTTTGATTGAATAATCTCTCAATGTTCCATGTGCGTTCACCAACAAGTTTCATGCTTTCCATGGTATAGCCAGCTCCGGTAGCTGGTTCCAGTTGTTCCAGAATCTCTTTTGTCCATAAGTTAACTAAAAGGAAAAGACAGATGCCGGCATTGTCAAATATGCAGCTGTCATCTTGAAGATCCTTGGTAAGTTGAGCTTTGCCCTCAGTGGCAAAAGGATCAGTCTTAGGAATAATTTTTACGGCATCCCCAAGAATCTCTGAGATCATGGTATAACCTTTATTGTGGCATGCTCCTCTGGCTGCAGTGGCAAGGTTAAGGCCTATTCCCTGGCAAGCTCTGGGATCGTAGGCAGGATTTTCCAGCTTTTTAACACCGATAAAGAGCTCAGGATGTCCATACTTATTGGTCAGATGGTATCCACCCTCAGCAACATCATCACCAAATCCTTTTCGGTAAGCTGTCATCTCTACTAATTTAACCATAGCCTCCGCATCGCCAAATTTTAATGAAAAACCCACATCCTTTTCAGTGATATATCCTTTTTCAAACATCTCCATAGCAGCAGCGATAGTGCTGCCAAGTGAAATAGTATCCATTCCCAAGTCATTGCAAAGGTTGTTTGCCTTCAGTATGGCTTCTATGCTGTTACAACCGCTGTCTGCACCAAAAACCCATGTTGTTTCAAAATCGGGCCTTTCTGCTCTACCTGCGAAGGGACCATCTTTAACATGAGTCATTCCACCACAGGCCATGGGGCAAGAGAAACAGGCTCTGTTTCTGACCAGGTGTTTTTCTGTTATAAGATGTGCATCTATATCTTCAGCTTTTTCAAACACACCTGTCTGGAAGTTTCTGGTCGCAAGCATTCCAACTTCATTATAAATATGCAATATGCCTGATGAACCATTTGCGAAAAAGTTTTTGGTAAATGGTGTGTCCTTAACCTTATCCAGAAGGGTACTTACTACTTCCTTAAAAGCTTTAGGATCAGCTATAGGGATGCTTTTATGTCCACGAATTGCAATAGCTTTCAGATTTTTGGACCCCATTACCGCTCCTATCCCCCCTCTTGCAGCTGCATTATGTTTATCAACAATAATTGCAGCAACTTTGACAAGATTTTCACCGGCAGGTCCTATGCAGGCAACGTGAACTCCTCTCTTCTTCCAGGATTCTTTAGCAAGTTGAGACTTGATCTGGTCTTCTGTTTCATGGGCGGTTTTACCCCAGAGATCTTCTGCGGGTTTAAACTCAATCTTATCATCTTCAATCCATAAATATATAGGATCAGGAGATTTTCCTTCTAAGATGATAACATCATAACCGGCGAATTTAATTTCTGGACCAAAAGCTCCTCCAGCATTGCCATTCCCTATATTACCTAATGGAGATTTAGTAACAACTACAAAACGGCTGCTCCCTATGGCGCCAGTACCCGTAAGAGGACCTGTAGCAAAGATCATTTTGTTGTCAGGATCGAATGCATCAATTTCAGGATCAATCTCATCATAGAGAATCTTGGTGGCTAAACCACGACCCCCCATATATTCTTTTGCTAAATCCTCATCCAAATCCTCTATTTCATAACTGTGCTCTGTTAAATCAATTCTTAGTATTTTACCCATCCAGCCATACATTAGCACTACCCCCTTTTTGTCAAATTGTTAGCATTTTTTGCTAAGTCCTGAGTGAATAAATGCGCCACTGTATTTATGTATCGAAGGACTTAGCAACATCAAGAGATGTCCACAAATTATTATTATATAAAATCTTTTAGATAAACTTTCCCCCATCCTTTAGGATTAACTCTTTCGAATTTCGCTCTTAGTTCTTTTTTCAACAAAGGAGCTTTAGTAGCATCAATACCCAATTTACCTCCTACCCTTAAAGGTGGGGCACCAGGAAGATCAGGGAGTGAAAGATCATAAGGAAGCCCCAGGGTCCTGTCAATATTTACTGTATCAGTTTGAGGATTCATCCTTACACCGATAGAATAAAGGATATCTTCTGCATTATGAGTGTCCATATCTTCATCTACTGCGATTGCTATTTTGGTAAAGATCAAATT
>WTBG01000145.1 GCA_013139225.1 Deltaproteobacteria bacterium | reverse complement strand
CGTTCGTTTAGCAGTGACTCCATCACACCCTCACCTCTATTCCTCTTTCCTTTAAATAATGTTTCTTTTCCCGAATAGTAAACTCCTTATAATGAAAAACAGAGGCAGCCAGCGCAGCATCTGCATCTCCGGTGGTGAAAGCCTGGTAGAAATGTTCGAAGTTCCCTGCTCCACCTGAAGCAATGACAGGCACTTCTACTGCTTCTGAGATTGCTCTGGTAAGCTCAAGATCATAACCATCCTTCGTCCCATCTCTATCCATGCTGGTAAGAAGAATCTCACCTGCTCCCAAGGACTCAACCTGTCTTGCCCATTTAACTGCATCTATCCCGGCAGGCTTTCTTCCTCCATAGGTAAAGACCTCCCAGCTTAAGAGTTTTTCAGTACAATCCTCTTTCATCTTTATTTCCTTGGCATCTATTGCAACAACAATACACTGACTACCAAACTTTTGGGCGGCTTTTTCAAGTAATTGAATATTCTCTACTGCAGCCGTATTGACGGATACTTTATCAGCTCCTGCATTAAGCAAATCTCGGATGTCATCAAGATTTCTAATTCCACCACCTACAGTGAGTGGCATAAAAACATCAGACGCTGTCCTTTCTACTACATCCAGCATAATATTGCGCTTCTCATGGGAAGCAGTGATATCCAAAAAAACCAGCTCATCTGCACCTTCCTGATCATATATCTTTGCATTTTCAACTGGATCACCTGCATCTCTCAACTCAACAAAGTTGATTCCTTTTACCACTCTGCCGTCTTTTACATCCAAACAGGGTATGATTCTTTTCGTTAACATGAGACTCTTTTACTTTTCTTTACTTACTAATTCTAAGGCTTCCTTCAAATCAATACTATCTTCATAAAGCGCTCTTCCTATAATGATTCCTTCTACACCGGAGTCTTCTAAATCTATAAGTTCCTTTATATGTTTGAGTGTAGTTACTCCACCGGAGGCAATAATGGGAATGCGGGTTGCATCTGCCATCTCCTTGATGCTTGTAATATTAGGGCCCTTCATCATCCCATCACGCTTAATATCTGTGAAGACGATGGCCTCTACCCCTTTATCTTCCAAATTATTTACCAGGTCAGTTGCCTTCTTAGAAGTGGTTTCCTTCCACCCTTCAATAGCAACCTTGCCATCCCTTGCATCAATTGAAACTAGTATCTGATTTGGGAACTTCTGACATACTTCGTTAAGAAGTGATGGTTGCTGGTAAGCTGTCGTTCCCAAAATCACCCTTTTGATTCCTAATGAAAGGTAGTTCTCCATTGTCTCAATATCTCTGATACCTCCGCCTAACTGCAGAGGGATAGCTACCGATTTAAGGATCTGGCAAATTGCATCCTTATTTTGTGGTTTTCCAGTGATGGCCCCATCAAGATCCACAATATGGAGCATTTTCGCACCCAGAGATTCCCAGTGTATGGCAACTTTAGCAGGATTAGCAGAGAATAGGGTTTCTCTATCCATCTCGCCCTGTTCTAACCGTACACAATTACCACCTTTTAAATCAATGGCTGGAATAATTTGCATTCTGTCTTTCCTTTAGCTAATCTTACCGAAATTTTTTAACAAACGTAAACCAATCTGCTGGCTTTTCTCAGGATGGAATTGGCAGGCAAAGATATTCTCTTGCTGGATTCCGGAGGTAAACTCAATTCCATAATCGGTGGTTGTAGCAACTACCCCTTCATCATCAGGAATAACATAATAGGAGTGTACAAAGTAAAAAAAAGAGCCATCCTCAATACCACTAAAAAGAGGAAGATCCTTCCTTATGGTAATTGAATTCCATCCCATATGCGGAATTTTCAGTCGTGTGGTAGTCGATGTATTTTTACTTGAAAAGCGAACTACCTTTCCCTTAATAAGATTCAATCCAGAGGTTTCCCCAAATTCTTCACTAATCGTAAAAAGAATCTGCAACCCCAGACAAATCCCCAGAAATGGTTTTCCAATTTTAATAGAATTGAGGATGGGTTCAACCAGATTAAGCCTTTTTAAGTTATAGATACAATCTTTAAAAGCACCAACCCCAGGAAGGACTATAGAGCGGGCATTTAAAATCTGCTTTGGGTTATTCGTTACCAGAGCAGTGTAGCCAACCTTTTCCAGAGCTTTTTGAACACTCCGTAAATTCCCCATTCCATAATCAACAACAGCAATCAATAATCTTCCCTTTTACAATTCCCCTTTGGTAGACATCACTCCGGTAATTCTTTTATCAACAGTACTTGCCATATCAAGAGCACGAGCAAAGGATTTAAAGACCGCTTCAATGATATGGTGAGTATTATCACCATAGGGAACCTTTATGTGCAAAGACATTCCACTTTTCTGAGCAAAGGCATTAAAAAATTCCTTAACCAGCTCACTATCAAATGTTCCAACTTTTTCTTTAACCAAAGGTGCATCGAACACCAGATTAGGTCGATTACAAATATCTAATACAACTGAACTTACTGACTCATCCATAGGAACAGTCGATTCACCATACCGTTTAATACCTTTAAAATCACCCAGCGCTTTCTTAAAGCATTCTCCCAGACAGATACCAATATCTTCAACCGTGTGATGGTAATCCACCTCAATATCGCCCTTCGCCTTGATAGTAATATCGAACAAACCATGTTGGGCTAAAAGCTCCAGCATGTGATCAAGGAAAGGGATAGACGTCTTGATATTACCCTGACCAGAACCATCGATATTTATCTCAACTGCAATCTCTGTTTCCTTCGTCTTCCTCTCCACCTTGGCCTTACGCATTATTTCTCCCCACAAAGGATTTATTAGGACGCAGATTATCGCAGGTGAACGCAGATAATAATAACATAAGAAGAACTATTTTTTCTTCGTTTGCTTCGTGGTTCAAAAATCTTGATAATCTGCGTTCATCTGCGTCCCAAAAATGGTGGAGATGAGGGGATTCGAACCCCTGACCCCTACCGTGCGAAGGTAGTGCTCTCCCCCTGAGCTACATCCCCAATACTATGTATATAAAAATAACCAATTTAAGGTTAAATGTCTAGTGATTTTCCGATCTGTGTTTAGCGTGAACTGTTTCCCTTATACTTAAGCTTTTATATTCACTTAATCTTGAGATATTCGCCTGCGCTGGCACACAATAGACAAGAAGAGTTTTCCTTTATCTTTCAGCTATCTCCCTTTTAATTTTCTACCTGGCCTTCTACTTCCTTATCATTACTATTGCTAATACATAACATTTCTATTCTCCAGAAAATTTTTTTCACTTTTCTTACTTACTCTTTATCATATTCCCAATAGCAAGTTTTCTTTAAGTGAATTGTTTTTTGTTTTTTATTTAATTAATTTTCTGCTTTCAACTTAGAACAAACATAAAAAATATTTTTTAATCTCATTATCATCAATTAAAATAAAAATTTTTCTTTCTACTATAATATTTTATTTCTAAATATTTTTAACAACACAATCTCTCGCAATCTCTTTAATGACAAGGCATTGCAAAAGTATTGTTTTGTAAAAATGTTATATTTAAATTTACTTTTAATAATTTTTTTCAAAGTAAAAGGAATTTTTTCTTGACTAAAATATTTTTAATGTTACATTATTTATAAATAAGTATTATTCGTTATGAAAAATAATTAAAGTTTTAAAACTTTAATACGAAATAAATTCTAGTTAGTTTATTCAATGTTTAACCTCAAAGGAGGTTAAACGTAAATACAAACCTAAAGCAGGGAGGGACTAATGGCAGTTAAGAAGAAAGCAGCAAAGAAAAAAGTGGCAAAGAAAAAGGTAGCAAAGAAAAAAGTAGCAAAGAAAAAAGTGGCAAAGAAGAAGGTAGCAAAGAAAAAAGTGGCAAAGAAGAAAACAGCAAAGAAGAAAGCCACAAAGAAAAGAAGATAATTTTTATCCAATCAGTTCTTCATTACCAAAGCCTCATGGTATCTCATTCTCCATCAGGAGAGAAATCATGGGGTTTTTTATTTTGTATTGGATATTGCAAATAAAAGGGAGAGTATAAAAACGGGGCTTGAATGAAAGGGAGGAAGCTTTAATTATTTGTCAACTATTATCAGAGGATCGAAACACAACTGAAGCAATGGCTTGCCTATTAAGGTGGGGAAGACATTGTTAACTGCTACAAGTTATATTTTTCTGCTTCCACTGTCTCATCTTCAATCAAAAGCTCATCCAGTTTCCAGCCTTCCTCTGTTTTGATCAAACAGTAAATTTCTCTCTGTAAGGTTTTGCCAGCAAGAGTCTCAATGTTACTGGACGTGACAATGATGGCGGTATTGCCTTTAACCTTTTTCTCTAAAATCTTACCCGAAAGGTGCCGATATCCTAACTCGCTCAGGACTTCCCACGTTTCTATGACCCAAAGTTCCTTGGGTTTATAATTCCGGAAGTAAGGGGTGGTATAATAAGCAAGCTGGCTGACATTAGGTGTCCCATACGTTGACATGAAGATTTCAACTACCTCCAGCGGTGTTTTCTGATCGCTTTGTTTCAGGTAAGAAAGACAGGAAGGAATCAGAAAAAACGATATCATAAGAAGTAAAAACTTTTTTGCCAATGACATGTGCAAGTACTTCTCCCTCGTCCGGCCTTACGAATAAAAATCTGTGACAAAATTTCAATACAATCTGTATTTAATATTACTTATCGGTAATTATTTAAGAAAGTTTAGCAAGGAAGTTGTGATTAAATGGGTTTGTTTTAAGACAATAGTACGGAAGGATAATAGCACTTAAATATAAGACAGGGCCACTCGTAAGTTTCCTGGTACAATCTACGAGAAAATTTCCTGAATTCTTCTTTGCTGGGGTTTTTTTCTGAAAGAGAATCGATTAACGTCCTAAGAAATATAACATCCTTTATCTTTTTGCTCTTTGCATTCTGCCTCCCCACAATCTTAACCCCATGAAGTCCTATCTTACTAAATTCAAAGAGAGCACATGCACCGCAGGGGCGGTCGTCAATATGGAGCGCAGACCAGATAGACTGCCGTTCCCAAGAGATTTTCTCTTTGATATCAGGATCCGATTCTACTTTGGCATCGGGATAAACAGAAATTTTATAAGACAGCATACAGGCATTTAGATACTGTTCTTTAACCTTTTCATCAGGAAAAAGATCTGCCAATCCATGCTGGAAAGTGCAAAAACCGTCAATGTTAGCACAACGAGAATTGAGGATAAAGGCTTCAAGTTCTACATCGGAAACCTCACTGGCTATAGACTCAATTTCTTCAATGGTCAAATGTCTTGGTAAGATAACACGGGAAGCTCCAAGCTCTTGATAAAATCTTACGGTTTCCGAATTAAAGGCTGTGCCGGCTGTGCTGATATGGATATCTGTGGATATTCCCCTCTCTCGCAAACTTAAAATAAAAGCAACATCCCCAATAATGAAAGCATCTACCCCTGCTTCAAGTACCTTATCAACATAGGACAACAAATAAGGATATTGATCTTTTGAATAGTAATGCTCATTCAGGGTTAGAATAACAGGCACGCTACGGGAATGTGCTATTTCAACACTTTCTTTTAGCTCTTCAAAACTCTTAAAATGCGGACTGGTACCGAGGATGGTATTATCTTCTTGTCTTCTGTTTAAAGAGGCAGATACAGTATATCCCTTTATCCAGTCATCCAGAAGGATACCACAATAAAGTTCGTCGGCTCCTGCTACAATTACATCCTCAACTTCATCACATCGACTTACAGGAGACAGTATTTTAATCATAATGTTAAATTTTGTTCTCTTTAGTTAATCAAGTAAAGAGCCCAGGCATGCTATCATACCTGAGCTCTTAAGAATATACTTCTGCTAAATAACAGGGGCAATATGCTCCCCACTATTCCATAGCCTGCTTAACCAGTTCAATAAAACTATAGACCTTCATTGATTCATCCATTGAATCAATAGAATCCTTTAAATGGGTTTCACACCATGGACAGGCACTCACGATAGCACTTGCACCAGTAGTTTTCGCTTCCTCAATTCTCTCCTGACCTGTCGAAATAGCAAAATCAGGGAAAGCAGACTTGGCTCCTCCTCCAGAACCACAACACCATGAATATTCCTTAATGCGCTCCATCTCAACCAACTCCAACCCAGGAATCGCCTTTAATATTTCCCTTGGTTGCTCATAACCACCGTGAACTCCTCGATTAAGTTCCCTCGGTGGGTCAGTCAAACCAAATTCAATCCTTTTCCCTTCCCAGTGTTTGTAAGGCTCGTTTCTACGCCCGAGATGACAGGGGTCATGATAGGTTATTTTCATATCTACATTTTTAGTCAGTTTGATTTTACCTTTTTTGATTAGATCATTAATATAATCCGTTGCATGCACTACCTGATAATCTAAATCAGAAGTATTAATCTTTAGATGACGGGCATATTTCTCACTGAAGGTCATAGAACACCCAGGGCAGTTGGTAATGATGGTTTTAGCACCGGTTTCTTTGAACATTTTTAGATTTTTCTCTGCAATCTCTTCAAAGCTCTTTTTATCTCCCACATTGTCACAAATACCACCGCAACAAAGTTCTTTTACACCCAAAATACCGAAATCGACTCCAGCTTTCTTTAACACCTCAGCAGTACCTATAGGAACAACATCAACTCCCGGCTTATAGGCATAAGTACAACCGACAAAATAAAGAACCTCAGCCTTCTCTTTTGGCTTACTCAAATCTTTAATATCAAGCTTTCTAGCCCAGTTAGCTCTTCGGGTACGAGGTTGCTTCCACACATTATCATACTGCTGAATACTGGTAATAAACTCCTTATGGGCAGGAAGGGGTCCATAACCCCTTTCACAAGCTTCTTCCCTTAATGCCTCAAGGACACCAATAATGTCTAAATCCATTACCCGTTTACAATTGATATCACAGGCCGCACACATAGGGCAACGATAAATAATTTCAAGAAGTTTATCTGTCGATTGCTCCCAGGTTAACTCACCTTTTAACAGCCCAGTAGCAATATCATTTTTACCCTGAGCCGCATAGCAGTCAAACTTTCCATATACCAGAGAGGGACAGCTTTTTGAAAAGCGATGACTTTTTACCTCCCACAGGTGTATCCATTTACAGGTTGAGCATCTTTGACAGTGACTGGCATCATATTCTATTTTCTCTAAAGCCATCTTTTCTCCTCCATTAACTAATAATTAAGTAGCATTCAGTTTGGTTTGATTATAAATATTCTCCCCTTATACAACGCGTATTGACGAACGTCATTCAATCTTTACAAATTAACATTCAGACGCAAATTGATAGCATTTATGTTTTTGTTTGTCAAGTTCATTTAAGCAAATTTCTTAGAAAAAGGGGGATAATCAACGGTATCTAAAAATGGTAAAAATAACGGAGGGTTGAGACGAGTTGCTGTTCGTTTGAGATGAAATACTAAAAATATGCTGCAAGCTTCAATTTGTACCTTGCGAGCAAAAATGCACTGATTAAACAAGGCAATCCATGATAATAGCCGCGAACTCCTTTAAATTCACATATGCCATACAACGCAAAGCAGAGAAGAAAAAGTACAACTAAATTTATAGTTCTCATTGTCTCTCTCCCTGTTAAAATCTATGGATAGTATCGTAAAATTAAAGAGGAAACTTTAAGTATTTTGTGGTAATAATCCCAGAATTTGCTGCGACGCCTACTGCAAAATCTGGATTAAAAGTTAAATAATAGTACGTTTAAGACATAAAATTAAGGCAAGTGCAAAAAACGAGTGAAAAACACTTGCCAAAATTTGCAAAATATGATAATTTCCCATATCTTTTGAAGAAAGCGAGGAATAAAAATGTCTAAAGTCTGTGAGATTTGTGGGAAAGGACGGCAGGTTGGCTACAACGTCAGTCATGCCCATAATAAAACCAAAAAGGTGTGGCACCCCAACATTCAAAAGGTCAGAGTGTTTAAAAACGGTGGTGTAAAAAGGATTAATGTGTGCACGAGGTGCATCCGCTCAGGTTTGATCCTTAAACCACCCAAAACCAGAATCCCTCTTGAATTAAAAAATGAAGAGGTTCTATCTTAGGGATTTAAGCGACTAACTTTGATTACTCCCTTAATCTTTTCAATTGATCTGATTACATTTTTCAAATGCTTGAGATTATTTACCTCTAATTCAAATGTGCTCACTGCTTTTTGATCTTCGATAGTCCTGGCATTAGCATTAGAAATATTGGCTTCAGCTGTTGAGATAGAAGCACTGATTTCCGCCAAAATCCCCTTTTTATCTATAGACGCAACTTCAATCTTAACCGGATAAGCAAATTTCCTCTTTTGATCCCATTCCACATCAATTAACCTTTCCTGATCACAGCCTTGAATGTAGACGCAATTATAGGTGTGAACTGTGACTCCTCTGCCTCTGGTAATGTATCCCTTAATCTTTTCTCCAGGAAGAGGATTGCAACATTTACCGAATTTCACCAGGATATTATCAATTTCCTCCACTATAATACCGCTCTTCTTCTCACCGGTCAGCTTTCGTGCAACTTTCCTAATCCCAGAGACCTCTTTCTCTTTTTCCCTTTGTTCTTCTGGTGGTATAAATGCATAAACGAGTTGCTTTGCTGAAATTCTTCCATACCCTACCGAAGCAAACAGCTCCTCTTCATTCTTAAGCTTCAGCTCGGAGAGCCATTTGCCCATAATATCCTTCTTCGACAGTTTAAAGAAATTGAGCCCACGTTTTTTGAATTCTTTTTCACATATCTCCCTTCCGAGTTCAACACTTCTTGATCTTTCTTCCTGTTTAATCAGATGATTGATCTTGGTTCGTGCCCTGGAAGTTTTAACAAACCGAAGCCAGTCCTTACTGGGTTTGTGTTGTGTAGAAGTAATAATTTCTACCGTATCTCCATTTACTAGTTGGTATTTCAGATTGACTAACCTTCCATTGACCCGAGCTCCAACACAGTGATGTCCTATCTCTGTATGAATGCTGTATGCAAAATCAACAGGCGTTGCTCCCCTGGGAAGTTGTTTTACCGTCCCTTTAGGGGTGAAGACATATACTTCCTCAGGGAAGAGATCTATTTTTACTGTGTCAAGGAATTCTCTAGGGTCCTTTAAATCTTTTTGCCACTCTAACAACTGCCTCAGCCAGGCAAATTGCTTATCATCCTTCTTTTCTATATCCTTACCCTCTTTATATTTCCAATGGGCGGCTATTCCCTGTTCTGCAATGCCATGCATCTCCCGGGTGCGGATCTGGACCTCTATCCTCTTTCCCCCCAATCCAATCACTGTCGTGTGTAAGGATTGGTACATATTGGCTTTTGGCATGGCAATATAATCCTTAAACTTTCCCGGCACCGGTTTCCAGAGCAAGTGAACGACACCCAGGGTTTCATAACAATCCTTAACACTTTCAACAATAATCCTAAAGCCAATCAGATCATGGATCTGGTCGAAATCCAGATTTTGGAGCTGCATCTTTCTGTAAATACTGTAAAGGTGCTTGGACCTGCCCTGTACTTCTGTTTTGACATTAAATTCTTTCAGCTTGCTGTTAATAATTTCAATTACCTCATGCACATATTTTGCCGTCTCTTTTTCCCTGCTGGCCACCTTTTTTTCAAGATTGTGATATACTTCCGGGCGGAGATAAAGTAGAGAAAGGTCTTCCAGTTCACTCTTTATCCAGAATATACCCAAGCGATTTGCCAGAGGAGCATAAATATCAAGCGTTTCCTGAGATAATTCAAAAGTTTTCTCCTGGGGAAGAAAATTTAACGTTCTCATATTGTGTAACCGGTCTGCCAATTTTATGAGGATCACCCGAATATCTTTTGCCATTGCCAGGACCATCTTCCGAAAGTTCTCAGCCTGTTTCTCTTCAGAGGCATGGAAAAAGATCTTGCTGATTTTAGTCACTCCATCCACCAGTGAAGCAATTTCATGCCCGAAAAATTCGTCAATCGTTTCAAGGGTGGTATAAGTATCTTCTACTGTATCATGCAAAAGCCCGGTAGCTATACTCACATCGTCCAGTTTAAGCTCCGTCAGGAGAGCAGCTACTTCCATAGGGTGAGTAAGGTAGGGTTCTCCTGAAAGCCTCAGCTGACCTTTATGAACCTGGGCAGAAAAAACATATGCCTTTTCTATGAGATCAATCCTAGGATCCGGGTGATAAGAGCGCACTTTATCAGAGATGTCTTTTAACCTAATCACTATTTATCATCTCCCTGACTTTTTCCACAATCTCTTCCACCTTGACTAAAACGGCTTCACGAGATTTCCTCAACTTGATATCAACATAGCCATCTTTTACTTTTGCACCAACAGTAATACGCAGTGGAATACCTATGAGGTCTGCATCTTTAAATTTTATCCCTGGCCTCTCATCACGATCATCAAGGATTACATCTACTCCGGCATTGAGAAGAGCAGCGTATATTCTTTCAGAGGCATCTTTAACCTCAGGACTCTTAGGCTTTACTGAAACAATTATCACTTCAAATGGTGCTATACTCACGGGGAAAATGATACCATTCTCATCATGATTCTGTTCAATAGACGCAGCTACAGTTCTTCCCACACCTATACCATAGCATCCCATTACCATATACTTTGCTTTTCCCTTATCATCCAAAAATTTTGCTCCCAGTGCCTCACTATACTTGGTACCCAGTTTGAATATATGTCCTACTTCTATTCCTCTACTCATAACCAACTGACCGTGATCGCATCGGGGACAGGAATCTCCCTCTGCTGCAAAACGGAGGTCGCAGAAGCTATCTACCTGAAAATCCCTTTCCAGATTAACATTTACAAGATGGGCATCTTTCTCGTTTCCACCAGTAACAAAGTTTTTCATCCCTTTCAACGAATTATCCGCAAATACTTTGATGTCCAGGCCGACTGGACCCGCAAATCCTTTAGGAGCTTTGGTAACTTTTTCTATAGCCTCATCACTTGCCAAAAAGAGGTCTTCCGTTTTAAGCAGATTTTGGAGTTTTAACTCATTTATTTCATGATCTCCTCGAATCAATGCAGCAATTGTATTATCCCCCTCTTGAAAAATCAGCGTCTTAATTAACTGCTCAGGTTTTACCTTGAGGAACTGGGTTACTTCTTCTACTGTTCGTTTATTGGGGGTTCTTACACTTTTCAGCTCACCAAGTGACAAATTATCCGCAGATCCATCTTCCGCTTTCCCAGTCTCTGCCTTATCTCCGCTTGCCGCATAATCACACCTGTTACAAGAAAAGATACTGTCCTCTCCCGTTTCAGCCAATACCATGAACTCGTGAGAAAAATTGCCACCAATAGGACCCGTATCTGCCTCCACTGCTCTAAACGTAAGCCCACACCTTTTAAATATGTTATGATAGGCTTGGTACATTCTCTGATAGCTTTCCTCAGCCCTCTTTTCATCTACATCAAAACTATAAGCATCTTTCATAACAAATTCCCTTGCTCGCATGATTCCAAAACGTGGTCTCATCTCATCTCTGAATTTGATATGAATCTGATAGAGATTAAGAGGGAGCTGACGATAGGAGGTCACCTCATTTTTAACCAGCTCGGTAACAACTTCCTCATGGGTAGGACCCAAGCAAAAATCTCTGTTGTTGCGATCTTTAAGCCGCATCAGTTCTTTACCATAAACATTCCATCTACCGCTCTTTTGCCAGATTTCCGCGGGTTGAACAAAAGGAAGAGTAACTTCCTGCGCCCCTGCCCGGTTCATCTCTTCCCGAATAATCTGTTCTGTTTTTCTCAATACCCTCTGGGCAAGAGGCAGATAAGAGTATATACCAGCAGCCAGTTTGCGAATCATCCCGGCTCTTAGCATCAATTTATGGCTTAAAACTTCAGCTTCACTCGGGTCCTCCTTGAGTGTAGGTATCAACATCTGAGAATAACGCATGATTAAATCCTTTCTAGAATATTGGTTCTTTCATAAAAAAAGTTGATATAGAGTAA
>WTBG01000239.1 GCA_013139225.1 Deltaproteobacteria bacterium | reverse complement strand
TCAACAGCTCTGCAAATCTGGAGGAGATGCTTCAAACACATCAGGCCAATTTATACAATGAACTTATGGGAATGATGCCTGAGAAAATCAAAGATGTTTTTTCCTATCTCTGCCAGGAACTGGAAGTAAATACGATTAAATCGCTTCTCCGGGATATTCATGCACAGATACCTGTAGGACACACATCACTTAAATTAACCTCAAACGGGGAATTGGAGGAGGAAAAACTAAAAAGGCTGTCTGAGTCCCGCAACATTGCTGAGATGATTCCCCTCCTCGAGGGCACTTCATATGAATCCCTTATGGAAACACTTCCTGGCTATGAACAGTCTGAAAAGCTTCACACTCTTGAATCGCTACTGGATAAAATAGTCCTTACAAACACCTGGAAGGTAATTTCCTCAAGGGGTGATTTAACCCTGATTCAAGATTACTTTGCTTTAAAGGTTGACGTGTTAAACATGAAAGTTCTGCTGAGAGCAAAGAGAGACCGCTTGAACTGGGATGAGATTGAAAACTTTTTATTCCCTCAAGGACATCTCATCCACCAATCCAAGGCAAGCTACGGTGAAGAGGAAGACATCAGAGGATTAATCACCGGTTTGGAAAAAATGCCATTTTACAATTCTTTAATGGAAGCTCTACCGGAATATGAAAGAACTAACTCCCTGCTCCCTCTAGAAAAGGCACTGGACGAATTCATTTTAAGAACAGGTTGGGACATATCTGTGAAACACCCCTTTGGCATTGGTCCCTTGATGGGTTTTCTTTCCTTAAAGGAAGTTGAGATGCGAAACCTAAGAGCTCTGGCTGTAGCCAAAGAAGCAAACCTTAATCACGATGATATCAGATCGCTAATGGTGAACATCTGACATGGAACTTATCGTTATCGGAGATGAAAACACACAGACAGGCTTTAAGCTTGCTGGAGTCAAACGTACATATCCTGGAGATGAAGCAAAGAATCACTTAGAGAAAATGCTCCGGGAAAGTACCGTAGGCATCATATTGATTAATGAGCGGTATGCTGAAGAAAACAGAGAGATCTTAAACCGTGCTAAGAAGGAGAAAAAAAAGCTAACACCCATTATCGTAGAGATACCTGATTATACAGGACCTATAGAAAGAGAGATCGATCCTTTACAGGAACTTATCAGGAGGGCTCTGGGAGCCCAGATAGAAGAGGAGGAATAAGCCTTGAAAGAATATAAAAAAGGGGAAATAAGAAGCATTGCTGGCCCCATGGTAATCGCGGAACAGATGTCAGGCTGTGAAATGTATGAGGTGGTGAGAGTTGGAGAAGAAAAATTGATGGGAGAAACCATCAAACTCATTGAAGACCTCGCCTATATCCAGGTCTATGAAGACACAACGGGGCTAAAACCAGGTGAAGAGGTAACCCGCACAGGAATGCCTCTCTCTGTGGAACTGGGTCCTGGAATCATCGGAAACTTCTATGATGGTATTCAAAGACCTCTGCAGGAAATCAAGAAACAGTCGGGGGATTTCATTGGCAGAGGAATCATGCTGCCAGGACTGGATCCGGATAAAAAGTGGGATTTTACCCCAACGGTGGAAAAAGGCGCGGATCTTTCTGAAGGAGATATCATTGGTACGGTACCTGAATCCAAGGTAATCATTAATAAGGTAATGATACCTCCGGGGATTAATGGAAAGCTTTTAGAAATTAAAAAAGGTGGTTTTACCGTCAATGATACCATAGCTGTGATAGAGACAGCAGATGGAAAAACCGAGATCAAGATGAAGCAGCAGTGGCCGGTAAGAATTGGAAGACCTTCCAAAGAAAAGCTTCCCCCAAACGTCCCTCTTCTTACCGGACAAAGAATATATGATACCTTTTTCCCGGTAGCCAAAGGAGGATCTGCTGCGATTCCCGGAGGTTTTGGTACGGGCAAAACAGTAAGTCAGCACCAACTGGCGAAATGGGCAAACTCCCAAATTGTTGTTTACGTGGGATGTGGGGAAAGAGGAAACGAGATGACTGAGGTCCTGGATACCTTCCCTGAACTGGACGATCCCACCACGGGAGAAAAATTGATGGAAAGGTCCACCCTGATTGCAAATACTTCCAACATGCCTGTTGCAGCGCGGGAGGCCTCCATCTATACAGGGGTAACCATTGCAGAATACTACAGGGATATGGGATATGATGTTGCCCTGATGGCAGACTCTACTTCAAGATGGGCAGAAGCTTTGAGGGAAATCTCTGGCAGACTGGAGGAAATGCCTGGCGAGGAAGGATACCCCGCCTATCTCGCAAGCAGACTGTCCGCCTTTTACGAACGCGCAGGAAGAGTTATAACCCTGGCAAAAGAGGAGAGAATAGGTTCGGTTTCTCTGGTTGGTGCAGTATCACCTCCGGGTGGAGACCTTTCGGAACCGGTCTCCCAGAATACCCTGCGGGTGGTTGGGGCTTTTTGGGCACTTGATTCCAGTCTTGCTGACAGACGACATTTTCCGGCCATTAACTGGCTGAGGAGTTACTCCCTCTATTTAGATCCGACTCAGGAATGGTACAATGAAAATGCCACAGAAGAGTTTCGCATACTTCGCAAACAAGCCCTTGCTACCCTTCAAACCGAAGCAGAACTTCAAGAGATTGTTCAGCTCATTGGCCCAGACGCGCTGCCGGAAAGGGAAAGAGCAATACTCGAAATTGCACGAATGATAAGGGAAGACTTTTTGCAGCAGCATGCCTATCACGAAGTTGATAGTTACTGCTCCCTGGAAAAGCAGTTGCTTATGCTTAAGATTATTGCACTCTTTGAAAAGAAAGCTATGGAAGCCATAGATTTAGGAGTTGGTGTCGATAAGATCACGGCTCTTTCCGTTAAAGATGAAATAGCCCGAATGAAATATGAACCGGGTGAACATTTCAAACAGAAGCATGAAGAATTAGAAAATACAATAAACAAGCAATTTGATTCACTGAAGGAGTAACCATGGCAATAGATATTAAGACAAAAGAGTACAAAACGGTTAGAGAGGTAGCTGGCCCCATTCTGGTAGTTGAAGGCGTTGAAGGCGTTGCTTTTGGAGAGGTCGTCAGAATCAAGACTCCTGATGGTGAAAATCGTCTGGGGCAGGTCCTGGAATCAAGCAAAGATATTGCTGTTGTTCAGGTGTTCGAGGGAACCAGTGGTATTGATACTTCAGAAACCAGTGTACGCTTTACCGGTGAAATCATGCGTCTTGCAGTATCTAAGGATATGGTAGGAAGATTCTTCGACGGTCTGGGAAGGCCACTGGATGGAGGGCCTGAAATCATCTCAGACCTTAAACTTCCCATCACCGGGTCACCAATTAATCCAACCGCCAGAGCATATCCCAATGAATTTATTCAAACAGGCATCTCCACTATTGATGGAATGAATACTCTGGTAAGAGGACAAAAGCTGCCTATCTTCTCCGGTTCCGGTATGTCACACAACGAACTGGCAGCACAAATTGCCCGGCAGGCCAGGGTTATAACCTCGGAAGAATCTTTCTCCGTTGTCTTTGCAGCCATGGGAATTACTCATGAAGAATCTTCTTTTTTTATCAGGGATTTTGAACGCACCGGTGCAATCGAACGAATTGTAGCTTTCATCAACCTGGCAGACAACCCGGCAATAGAACGTATCATCACTCCCAAAATGGCACTGACTACCGCAGAATATCTCGCCTTTGAATGCGATATGCACGTGCTTGTCATCTTAACCGACATGACCAATTACTGTGAGGCACTGAGAGAAATTGCTGCTGCACGTGAGGAAGTGCCAGGCAGAAGGGGATATCCAGGTTACATGTACACTGATCTCTCTACTAATTATGAAAGGGCGGGAAGAATCAGGGGTAAGAACGGATCTATCACCCAGATCCCCATTCTTTCCATGCCTGATGATGATATTACACACCCCATTCCTGATCTCACAGGATATATAACAGAAGGACAGTTCGTGTTAACCAGAGAACTGCACAACAAGGGCATATATCCATCAGTAGATGTATTGCCCAGTCTCTCCCGCTTGATGAACGAAGGTATAGGTGAGGGGCGTACCCGTGCCGACCACCTTGGTGTCTCTGACCAATGTTACTCTGCCTATGCGGAAGGAAGAGATATCAGAAACCTGGTGGCGGTTGTGGGAGAAGAGGCACTTACCGAAAGAGATAAGCTCTATCTTGAGTTTGCAGACAAGTTTGAAAAAGAATTTGTTACCCAGAGTTCTGATGAAAATAGAACGATTGAGGAAACGCTGGATTTAGGATGGAAACTCCTTTCCATTTTACCTGAAGGAGAACTTAAGAGAATCGATGAAAAATACGTTAAGCAATACCATCCTAAATATCGGGGGAAAGAAACGTAATTACAAAAAAGACTGGATTCCCGCTTGCGCGGGAATGACATGTTTTGTCAATCACTTGTATCATTGTCTGTCATCCCTGCGAAAGCAGGGATCCAGGAACTAACAAAACCACTTGGGCATTCTATATAAGCAGATTATTAAATAAATGAGGTGGTGTTCTGGGAAGCAAAACTGATTAAAATTGAAGTAGCAAAATTTGAATGAGCTGGTCGAAATTCATAAGGTATAAACTTCTATTTTTTGTTGAATAATTAGCTAAAGTAAAATTGGGAAATACCGATTATATAATATTATTTAAATAT
>WTBG01000257.1 GCA_013139225.1 Deltaproteobacteria bacterium | reverse complement strand
GTTGAGGAGAGAAGATGGCAAAAGAATATGATCTCATAGTAGTCGGGGCGGGACCTGCTGGTCTTATGGCAGCGAAAACCGCAGGGGAAAACGGGCTCAATGTGGCTTTGATTGAAAGGAAAGAGCGGATTACGGACATTAATAGAGCCTGCAGTATGATGTTGGTGTCTCTTGCGGGGAAGTACCTGGAAGAAAGAGTTATTTTGAATGTCAGGGAAAAGCGTCTCTGTTTCCCGTGGTATGGTTTTTCGATTCCCTACGAAGGGCCTCATCAGGATTTTTATACATGGGTCATATACGCCCATAATGGTCATAAGATTCAGCTTGGGGATTATCAGACAAACGTGAAAAAGGGAGAAGCTGGAAGAGCAACGACGGTCTATAATAAGGAAGTGCTTTTAAAAGGCCTCCTGAAAGAAATTAATGCACTTAAGGTTGATGTCTTCCATCCTTATAATGTTGTCAGGACCGTTAAAGAAGGTGGAAAGGTGAGAGTCGTCACTCGGGAAGGCACCTCTTTTAAGGGTACCTTCGTGATCGGTGCTGACGGGAGAGCATCCCGGCTGGCTTCGACACTTGGACTTAACAGGGACAGGAGGTTTTTTGGCACTGCTGTTACCATGGGATATGAGATGGTGGGGGTAGACCCTCCTGAAAAGTATGCCCTTTTTCAGATCTTTCTTAATGAAGACCCACCCATGCGGATATGGATGACACCACGAACTGGGAAAGATGAACACTTTGCTATGGTAACTACGCTTACCTCGGGAATAGATAGTGCAGCTGCCTTTGAAAGATTTTCCAAAAAAGGTTTCTTTGCCTCGTGGTTTCGGAAAGCTGAAAAAAAGCGCACCTTAACTTCTGCGGGTAATATGCTATCCCATATTGAAAACCCCTATAAGGATCAAGTCATTCTCATCTCTGATGCCGTATGGTGTGCAGAGGCTGAGATGACTGGTGCGGTCATCAGCGGATGGAAGGCAGCCAACGCAGTTACCTATGCCTTAGTTGAAGGAAAGATATCCAGAGAAGGAATAAAAAGTTATCTTGATTGGTGGAGAGAGGAAGTGATTGAGAAGTATAACGATCAGGATATGATGCGAAATGTAGCTCTTCCATATGTTCTTACTCCAGATGAGATTGATTTTATGTTCAGCCTTATTAAAGAGCCACTGCCCAGCATCTTTGATCCCTATGAAACTCCAAAGTTGATTGCGGGCGCCCTGGCAGAGGTAATGCCAATTATCGCCAAGGAAAGGCCTGCCATGTTTCAGAAACTGTCTGAAATGGGTTCGATACCCCTTAGGAAGGTCTTTGAAGGATGTATTCGGGCAGGTTTCCCCTCGCGAGTGCTCTGCTAACTTGAGATCCATTAGAAAATCCCTGTGTTGTTTGTAGTGAGCTTTTGACGATACAATAGGAGTAAATCCATGCCACTTACAAAGCAAAGGTTAGTCGATATTTTTGGTGAAAAGAAAGTGTTTGATGATGGAAAGACATTACAGGAATACGCTCAAGACCAGTCTTTTTCACCCGGAAGAAAACCAGATTTTGTAGTGTTTGCTGAATGTGTAGAAGAAATACAGCAGGTAGTAAGACTTGCCAATGAAACCTTGACCCCTCTTATTCCCTATAGTTCCGGTTTGAATTTCCACGGAGCAGCCCTTCCAGACCATGGGGGAGTTATTGTAAATCTTACTCGAATGAATAAGATCCTTCAGATCGATGAAGAAAATTGGTCCGTCGTCGTGGAGCCGGGGGTTACCTTTGAACAGTTACAGGGGGAGTTGATGAAGAAGGGATTTTATATAATGGTTCCCTTTGGTGTTGCTCCCAAGCGGTCAGTCCTCACCAGTTACTTGGAACGTGATCCTGTTATGGCTGCTCCCAGTTTTGAATGGGGGAACTTTCTAATTATGGACACCGAGCTGGTATTACCAGATGGCGAAGTTTTTAAAACAGGGATATGGTCTACAGGAGGTAAAGCTGGAGGACCTATGGGCCCTATAAGAAATGTCTTGTTCCGTTTATGGACGGGAGCCCAGGGCACGTTAGGGATTATGACCAAAATGGCGATAAAGATTAGCCCATTTATCAAAGAGAGGAAAATATATTTTATTACTTTTGATGAGCTTTCCGCAGCGATTGAACCTATCAGAAAAATACAAAGAAGAGAAATAGGGATGGAGTGTTTTCTACTTAACCAATTCAATCTCGCGGCTCTTTTAAGTGAGGACTGGGAGATCCCAGAGAGTTTTCCCACCTGTCCCAAGTCTTCAGAGAGTTTTGAGCGTTTGAGAACACTTCTTCCTCCATGGGTTTTGTGCATTTGTATCAATGGCAGTTTAAGACACCCAAAAGAAAAGATAGCCTATGAAGAGGAGGCTTTAAGAGAAGTGTGTGACAACTTAAACCTGGAGTTAATGGAATCTCTTTCTCAAGTAAGCAGTCTTGATAATATATTGTTAAATGAAACCATTTATCCAGGAAGGATCTTAAAAAAGTTTAATTATCGAGGTTCAGTGCACGACTTAACCTTCAAGTCCTCATTGAAATGTATAGATGATATGGAGGCGGTCATCAAAAATGTATGTGATGCTTTTGACTACGGCACTTCTTCTATTGGTGCTTATCTACTTCCTTTGGAGAGAGGAAGAGCTATGCACTGTGTATTTGATCTGCACTGTGATCTTGGAGATGTGAAAGAGACTCGAAATGTGAAAAGTGTCTGGCTCAAGGCAAGTGAAGATTTAATAAACAGGGGAGCCTATTTTGATCAACCCTATGGAGCCTGGGCTGAGATGGTATATCAACGAGCTGGTCACTATACTACGAAGTTGAGAGAAATCAAGAGAGAACTTGACCCCAATGGAATATTAAATCCTGGAAAACTGTGTTTTTAAAGGATATTGTTTATGGATGTCGATAGTAAGGGAGAAATTGACATGGAAAAGGATAAGAAGGTTATTCCAAATAAGATTCCCAGAGAAGTTTTGCGGGTTTTAGAGAATACTCTGGGAGATGAGTGGGTATCGGAAGATCGTGCAGTAATTGAAACATACAGCCGCTTCTCTGTTGATTCTGCCGGGACATTGAGGCAGCATGGCAAAGATTCTACCATGCTTCCGGCATGCATTGTTTTACCCCAATCAACGGAGGATGTTCAGGCGATTATGCGAATTGCTAATCGTTTCAAGGTTAAGGTCATTCCATTTACAAATGGGATGATTGCCTTCAATGGCCCTACCACTCCAGATCCTACTATCTGTGTCCATATGAGCAGGATGAATCGTGTTCTAAGTATCGACGAGGATAATATGACTGCCACTTTGGAAGCATATGCAGATTATGGTCAATTGCAGGCAGAGGCCATGAAGAAAGGTTTGTGGAACGGGGGTACTCCACTTTCAACAAGCTTATGCAAATTGTCTTCCCAAACATCATTTGCTGGAATCTGGCAAACAGATCTTAAATATGGGACACTCACCAGAAATATTATAAGCACCAAGGTAGTCCTTCCTACGGGTGATATTTTGATAACCGGTTCTGACACCGTTTCCGGAACCAATTGCTTCTGGGAATATGGTCCTGGTCCTGACCTCTTAAGCCTGGTGAGGGGTAGTGCAGGAACAGCAGGTATAATCACTGAAATAACGGTCAAGCTGCATTCATGGACGGGCGGCAGCACACTACCGGAACCCCCGGCTGGTCGTCCCTGTATACATGATTATCATGAACCAAAGTATGATGATTCACCCCCTCCTCGGAACGTAAAACTCTTATGGATAGAGTTTCGTGACTATGATTCAGAGATTGAAGCACTCCGCGAAATTGCTCAATCGGGTATAGGAATGGGTTTAAATGCAACCGGTGTATACAACTCTTACTACTGTTCTCAGACACAAGAGATGACCTTGCAAAGGATAAAAGAGAAATTTTTCCCACCTTATAACTGTTATGTGATCCTTTTTGGTGTTACCTCTGATCGTCAGATGGATTACGAGGAGAAAGTTTTAAGGGAGATTGTTCAAGAAACTAATGGAACTTTTCTTACGGACAAGCACAAAAGTGAGGTATTGGATGCGCTGGCACCATGGAATCTTGACTGCATTAGACATGTGACAGGATTTCGTATGAACCGCCATTTTTATGGAGGTTCCATTATTCCTGGAGGGTTGTTGAAAGACACAGCCTATAAGACTAAAGAAGTATGGACTCGAGCCATTAATGAGCTGGGGGAGACCTATATTACTGATAGAGGTGGTATTGATGATACCCCTTTCCTATATGCTATTGAGAGGGGAAGCCGTTTCTGGCTATCCGAAGCAGATGTCTACCCTGATCCGCTTGACACCAAACTACTGGAGAGAGCAAGGGGTTTGACTATTTCTGCTATTGCAGACCTGGTGTCTCAGAAGTATCCTCCCATAGGGTTGGGGGTATCTATTGAGCCTCTTACTACTTCATTCCCGGAACAAGGACCCAATGCATATCTTCTCTTCCGAAAAATTAGAAAGATTTTTGATCCCAACAACATCTACGCTCCTGGCAGGCAGGTGTTTACTGAAGATGAGTATAAGGCAGTTCCTCAAGGTGTATTTGATTCTATCAATGGTTTAAGAACCAAGTATGGTTTACCTCCCTTGCAGAGATAATGATTGTGAAGGTTTGTTCTGTCATTGCGAGGTACACAGTGAAAGAAATCTTAAAAGAGTTCGTAGCAAGATCTACAATCTCTTTAAAATGCTCGGGACAGGCTCTTTTAATTATTAATAACTATGGATCTTCTCTATCGCTCACAATGTCACGTTATGATGACATGAATCAAGAAACACTAAATAATAACACATAAATGTGAACAGAAAGCAAAAATTGTTGCGTCAAGTATATTTGTCAAAATTGTTTTATTTTACAAATATTATTGACAAAAGTAATAACGGATGGTAGAAGGCAACAGGAGAAAAACAAACATATTGTTTTTCGATCATGTAGCTTGCGTTAGATAAGATGGAAATTAATGTTGGATATAAACTGCAGCAACTGAGGAAGGAGCAGGGGAAGTCATTAAGAGAATTGTCAAAATTAAGCGGCATCTCTGCTAATGCCATAAGCCTTATAGAGAGGAATAAAAATTCACCAACTATTGCTACCTTAACAAAGTTAATCCTTGCTCTCAATACCAACCTTACCTTTTTATTCGAGGAGGAAGAGGTAAGGGATGTTTTTTATATAAAAAATAATACCCGTCCGCATATTGAATCAAAAAACTCAAAAGTAAAACTGGAAAGTCTGGGAACAGGATTGCCCAACCAGAATATAGAGCCTCTGATTGCTATTTTTGGGAAGGGAGCTAATAGTGGTAGAAAGTTTATTACACATCAGGGAAGTGAATTGATCTATTGCCTCGATGGAGAGGTGGAATTTGAAATTGATGGAAAAACTTACATTCTGGAGTCAGGTGATAGCCTCTTCTTCAATGGTATAAGACCTCACAAATGGAAGAATGCAAGCAAAAACAAATCAAAAGTGTTGGCAATAATGGCAACGAAACACTGGCTGAAGAAGAAATCTGCTTCAGCGTAATCGAGAACTCTTTCTAATTTATTATTTGCAAAGGTGTAGGATTTGAAGATTCTGGGTTTTATGGGTAGCCCCCGTATTAAAGGTTTAAATGGCAAACTTATTGATAGTGTTCTTAAAGGGGCTGAAAGCAAAGGTGCTGAAATAAAACGATATGATCTCATAAAATGTAACATCGAGTATTGCAGAGGATGTTTTAGATGTGTACATGAAAACCATAAATTGCCTATTGGAAAATGTACAATTAATGATGATATGACTGATATCCTGGAGGAATATCATAAGGCAGATGGGTATATTTTTGCAACCCCAGTTTATGGTGTGTACGTTACTGCCTTGATGAAGACTTTTCTTGAGAGGAAATTTCCGTTGTTTTACAGGGAAAAAGGTGAAAGCGAGAAGATCCCTGATGCACGCGTACCGGCAGACTTTAAGAAAAAGGCTTCCATGATTGTTACCGGAAATGCCAGTGATGAATATGAAGAAGTTATGGGAGATCCCTGTTTTGATGCTTTTGAAATGGATTTTATGATGGAACAGGTTGATACAGTCGATAAGCTCTATGTTGGCTGGGCAGGAAATCTGAGTAACGATCGTTTGATGGAAAAACTGGATGAAGCCTCAAAAATAGGTATGCGTTTAGTGGATAATATAGAGAAAGCACATAATGGAAATTAAGATTGGAATGATGGGAAGCAGGAGGGGCAGTAACATGAAGAGGCATCCGTAAATATGTGGAGGAACCAATCATGATCGAGTATAAAAAAATTATTATTGCATGTGCTATTCTTACCATTTCTCTTACCCCGCTTTTCTCCTGCAAGAAGAAAAAATCGGAATTCAAATTCCCCCACATACCAGCTATCTATGGCAACAACTTAAGCAAAGTGATAGCTTTTGATGTTGATAATATTCTCTTGCTGGGAACCTTTGGGTATGCAGCCAAAACGACCAAAGGGAGTCAAATACGTTTTGAAAACAGCAAGAAGCATTTTTGGGAAGTTCAGGATACAGGATTAAGTGAAGCGCTGTTAACCGATGCGAGCTTTCCTGATTCACAGCACGGCTGGGCAGTGGGCATAACAGGAATTGTTATACACACTGCAGATGGAGGTAAGACGTGGAAACGCCAGGAAAGCGGTACTGAAAACCACCTCTTTACGGTCTACTTTGCAGATACCCAAAATGGTTGGGCCGCGGGTGATCTTATGACGCTTATCCATACTTCCGATGGAGGCAAAACCTGGGAATCACAGGAGGCAGAAGAAATTCTCGAAGAAAATATCTTTGCTGCAGAAGTGATCTATAATGGTCTCTATTTCCATGATGCTTACGAAGGGTGGATGGTAGGAGAATTTGGCACTATCTACCACACTATGGATGGAGGTAAGAACTGGAAACACCAATCATGTGATCTTCTACAGCCTGATGTGGCTAAAGATGGGTGGGAGCTGCCGAGGCTTACTATTTATGATATTTATTTTACGGATAGGAACAGGGGTTTTATTTTGGGGGTTGATGGAACGCTTCTCAAAACAGAGGATGGCGGCAAAGAGTGGAAAAAGATCGATAGTGCTACCGAACAATCCCTTTATTCTATTTCTGTTGTGGGTGACAAGTGCTGGGCGGTAGGCAATAGGGGCGCTTATATTTTATCAGTCGATGGCGGCAATACCTGGAGTGTGGACAAGACGGCTATCACTACCAAAGGCTTCCTCACTTCGGTTGACTTTAGTGATGAGATGACAGGTTGGGTGGTCGGGAAATCAGGCGCCGTTTTTAAGACTGTAGATGGAGGAAAAAGCTGGGATTGGTTATCAGGGGTCTCCTATGAATGGCCGGAATTTGAGCCTCCTAAGGCATTGGTGGGGGAATAGCCGTCTATCATAGACTGAAAGCTTAAAAATTTTAGTCAAGTTTTCTAAAAAATACACTTATGCAAAGTGATGCTGGATGCTAGATACTGGATCCTGGCAAAAAAAACTTAACAACTTCTATACACTATCGCCTAGCTTCGTTGGTTTGAGGCGAAGCTTCACTAAAATCATGCAAGCGATGGGATAATGAAATGGTGGAAGAGTAGAAAACGTTTGGAAACCAGATCCTTCTAGAAGGGAATCATATCAGTTAAAACCTTTCGAACAAGCAGGTAGCAGACATGAAAAAACTCTCAGATTTTATAATTGAAAAGAGACTATCGATTCTTGTAATCATCACCTTAATCTCCCTTTTCTTCCTCTATCAATTAAAAGGTTTAGAGGTATATACCAAATATGCTGACCTGCTTCCCCAGGGACATGAATATATTAAGGTGCATAATAAGATTCGGTCG
>WTBG01000083.1 GCA_013139225.1 Deltaproteobacteria bacterium | reverse complement strand
GGGCATCAATCTGCATGGAATTGGCCATTAGGAGTTCTTTGAAGGATACCATTTCATTCTCATCGAGTTTTTGTGCCATATAAAAAATCCTTATCTGAAGTTTTTAAATGCGATCAGGATCTGTGTTAAATAGCAGAAATCAAAAATCGTGTCCTCTTTGAGATTAGTTTACAATATATGTACTTTTGAGAGTGCTTTTTAGTTAATAGCAGATAGCTTCACGTCCGCTTGCGAACCGAGAAAGATGATATCTCAAATTTTTAATGGCTATTGATAGTTAAAACTTTGTTGGAGAAATCTGAAATCTTGGAAGTGCTTTTCTATTGCAGATATCAGGAGGTATCTGTGTACACTTTTTTATCGGCTAAACCACAACACCTGGGATAAGATCTTAAAGAATATTTGTTTTTAAAGCTCAGCCAATTTTTTTTTATATTTCTTTACCCATCCATCCGCACCGCATTCTCCATAGATTGAAATAGCTTTGCTATAATTTTCTTGGGCATTTCGGTTATCAGATTTTTGTTTAAAAAAGTCAGCGTAAAGTCCGTAATCACATGCCAATTGCCATCTCATTCCGTTTTGCTCATCAGCTTCAATGGCTTTTCTAATCCATCCCTCGGCTTCAGCCAAATGGTCAGTATCTATATAGAGTAGTATTTCAGCAATTTCATTTGCCATCCAACCCTTAAATATATTTATCTGATTTTGTTGATAATACCCAATTAGTTCAGACAAATTTATATCTGTCTCCTTATTTAGCACTTTTGTTTTTGCAATAGACACCGCAAACCTTTTAATTATGGAAGGAAAAAAATTCTTCTTTTCTGATAAAATGGATTGAGCTTTTTGGAAATAGACCTTAGATTTTTGAAATTCTCCTATTTCTAGATAATATTGGCCCAAGGATCCAGCAGTCCAGGCACTAAAAACGATTTGATTCGTTTTCTCTAAAAAGTCCAAACCTTTCAAAAGATTATTCTCAGATTCAGTCAAGGATCCTTTGATGAATGCTAAAAAACCACAACCAGAATAAGCAAGACCTTTGGCATAAATATCATTGCTCTTTTCTGCCACTTTTAATGACTCTTCGAGTGTCGGAGAGGCAAGACCAATTTTGCCTTGATGAAGATAATTCCATATGCTCAAGATACTCTTACTTGCAGACATTCCCAGTAAGTTGTTAACAGCATTACTCATTCCAAAACATTGTTTAAAATAATCTTCTCCTTTTTCAAATTGGCAATCCCAAGAAAAATGCAAACCCAAATTCCATAAAGAAAGATATGCAGAAATTGGATTCTGAGTTTCAATACTGATCTTTAAAGCTTTATTTAAATATGCTAATGCTTTGGGGTAGTTTTCTTCATATCCAATTGCATAGACTCCCAATGTTGTATAAATTATAGGCAATCTTTTTTGATAATCGATTTGTGCCGTTAAATCCGCTATCGGAGCAACAACTTCATAAGCCTCAGCAATATGTGCATAATTTATGTAATATGCAGCAAGAGCCGCACGAGCATCAATAATTCGTTTTTTAGTTGAATCGGGTGATGGCAGGTTTTCCAGGCAAAATATTCTATTCATACTATGCTCAAAGGCTTCTTTGGAGGATGCTGCCTTATTTGCCTTTTTAGCAGCTATTTCAGAATATCTTGCACCTTTCTCATGGTTATCGCCTTTAATAAAATGCCTTGCTAAAGTGCCACAAAATTCATTTAGGTTGCTCGCATACATTTTTTCCATAGTAAAACCAATTTTTTCATGCAATTTTTTTCTTCTTTTTGAAAGTATTGAATTATAAATTACCTCCTGTGTTAGTGCATGTTTGAAAATGAATACTGAGTTGGGGAAGACTCCTCTCTCGTATAATAACTCAGAATCTTTCAGGATGTTTATAGTAGCCAAAAATTCTTGTTCATCGAAATCCGTCATCTGTTTGATCAAATCAAAACTGAACTCTCTTTCAATAACTGAGCCGACCTGTAATAGATCTTTCGCACCTTCCGGTAGTGAGTCCACACGCGCCATTATGATTTCCTGAATGGTGGAGGGGATGGATACGCCCTGATCTTTTACTGATAAGTAATATTTGTTGCCAATTTTCTCAATTACTTTTATTGCCTTAAGAGACTTAACAAATTCTTCGATGAAAAAGGGCACACCTTCGGTCTTTTCCAAAATAAGCTCTTTTAGTGTAGCATCAATGTTCTCTGTATCCAAAAGGTTGTGAACCATCTTTATGCTTTCCCGGTTGGAAAACAGGTTTAAATTTATTTGCCTGTGGTAGGATTTTGATTTCCATGATGGTGCGAATTCCGGGCGGTATGTAAGGGTTAAGAGTACCCTTGCTCCTGATATACTTTCCATTAAAAATTTTAAGCAGTCTATAGTACTCTGATCAATCCAGTGAAGATCTTCAAATGCTATGATCAGCGGCTTAATTTCTGAATACGCAATTATGATTCTAATAAGTGTATTGATTATTCGGTCTCTCTTAGCCTCTGGACTCATTATGTATTTATTAATACCTCTATTTTGAACAGATAAGAGATCCAGAATATATGATAGCGAATCAGCTTCAGCTATTTCCAAACCTTTTAGACCACTTTGAACCTTCTCGGTGACCTGATTATTTTCATCTTCTGCCTTAATTTTGAAAATGGCTTTTAAAATATCGATAATAGGATGATAAGCAACAGCCCTGCTGTAAGACAGACATTTGCCTTCCAAAAAAGTAACATCTTGATTTGTGACTGCTTTTCTGAACTCATATAAAAGTCTAGATTTCCCCAGACCGGCTTCAGAAACAATTGAAAAAACCTGTCCTCTTCCCTCATTGGCACGCCCAAAGGCATCTAACAGGATCTCACGCTCGTGTTCCCGACCAATTAATGGAGCAAGGCCTATCTCAGCACTAACATCAAATCGGGTTCTTCGACTGCTAGGGGCGATCACCCGGTAGGCAATAATAGGGTCTCCTTTACCTTTGACCCTTTTTTCTCCCAATGCCTCAAAGCGGAAAAATCCTTCGGTTAATTTATAGGTTACATCTGTGATATAAGTTGCTCCGGGTTCAGCAATCCCTTCCATTCGTGATGCCAGATTCACTGTGTCACCGACCGCTTTAAAGTCAACTCTCAGGTCATTTCCAAGGGTGCCGACCACCACAGGGCCAGAATGGATTCCAATTCTCATTTTAATAGGGGGAATATTTTCTTTTTCCTGATTTATCATATCAGAAAATCTGCTCATTTCCCGGTGAATAGCCAGGCTCGATCTAATCGCTCTCTGTGGAGCATCCTCCATTGCAATGGGTGCGCCGAATAGCGCCATTATACCATCACCGGTTAATTCGTTTACCGTGCCCTCATAGTCATGCACTTTGTGAATAAGGATTTCATAGACCTTATCCATTATGTTATAGGCTTCTTCTGGGCCGAGCTTCTCAGAAAGTTGGGTAAAGCCCTCCATGTCGCAGAACATCACTGTAACTTGTTTGCGTTCGCCTTCGATTCGATCTCGTTGGGCAAGAATTTTTTCAGCAAGTCCTTTAGGAAGGTAACGCTTAATTTTTTCTATCTTCTCATCAAAGGAAAGCGCCTTAGACAAGGGTTCTGAAGGTATGGTGAGGTTATGGCCGCATTCTCCACAGAATTTAAACCTTGGTAAATTACAGAAACCGCATTTGGGGCATATTGCTTCTAACTTTTTCCCACATTCGACACAAAACTTAATTCCTTCCGGATTCTCAAACTGACACTTCGGACAATGCATTTTTGTGCCCTCTCCTTAAAAAGTTAAACAGTTTGAACAATATTGAAGCAACGTGGGATGGTGAATTTGAAATACCGTAAATATGGGTTTGTGTCAAATTAGGGGGTATACAAGATATTGTGGTGTGGAACTAAAGTGGATTTTACAGATATCCCCTGTCAAAAACCCAAATATCATCGAAGCACAAATAGATTGAGAGTATCCGGAATTCGGCAAAAGTTGTGATATGCTCTAAATTTTCCCCTAATTTGACGGAGCTCCGGGTTCATGTATCTTGCCAATCAATGTAATTCGACAATCATCGAAACCTATGTTGATATAATTCGAGTATCACACGGTTTTGATGGTTGTCAAATGCTGGAATACACAGTAAACATGTAATTTAGATTCTCTTGCGATAAGTTGGAGAGTTGGGGAGGCTCCGCGGGCTACACCCTAACCA
>WTBG01000124.1 GCA_013139225.1 Deltaproteobacteria bacterium | reverse complement strand
AATTTTCAAAGAACCAATTCAAGAGAGTATAGTAATATTTATTTGTTCTATTGTCAAGAAAAAAATGCATTAAATTTCTATAGTTTTTTCAACCACTTAACACTTTTCAAATCACTCAACTTTTATTCGATGATATTTTTTCTTCCCACTACGCAACACAATACTTCCATTTTCAACGTGTTTAAAATCAATTATCTCATCATATTTACCTACTGGTTCCCCATTAATATATCCACCCCGTTGACTTATTAAACGACGAGCCTCACTTCTGGTAGAACAAAGCCCTACATTAGCAAAAAGTTCAAAAGCACATATACCTTTTTTAAGAACCTCCTCATCTATAACACTGGTTGGCATTCCACTTAAGTCATTTACAACCTTGCTCCTTGGGATCGTACTGGACGGGAATAATTTACTATCTATCTCCCTATATCCAAAAGCACTAGCAGAAGTTTCCCAGGCCTCAATAGCCTTTTTTTCACCATGAGTAATTTTAGTGGCCTCAAACGCCAAAACAATCTTAGCACTATTTAACTCTTCTCCCCTTATTGCCTCTAGAGACTCAATCTCATCCTGGGGTAAAAAGGTAAACAATTTTAAGAATCTTACAACATCTGCATCATCCGCATTAATCCAAAACTGGTAATAATCATAGTGAGAAGTTAAATTTCCATCCAACCATACAGCCCCCTTCTCCGTTTTCCCCATTTTGTCACCGGAAGCAGTAATGATTAGCGGAAAGGTCATTCCATAAACCTCATTTCCTTCAACTCTTCTAGTCAAATCGATACCTGCCAGAATATTACCCCATTGATCATTACCCCCCATTTGCAAAAGACAATGATAATGTTTATTGAGGTACAGAAAATCATAGGCTTGAAGCAACATATAATTAAACTCTATGAAGTTGAGCCCTGTCTTTAACCTCGCCTTATAAGATTCTGCTGCAAGCATTCTGTTAACACTGAAATGGCAACCTGTGTCACGAAGAAATTCAATATAATTAAGCTTACGCAACCAATCAGCATTATTGAGAAGCAGGGCTTTGTCTTCACTAAAATCAATATACTGAGAAACTTGCTTCTTTATTGATATAGAATTTTCCTCAATTTGGTCTTCCGTAAGTATCTCTCGTGTTTTAGTTTTGCCACTGGGGTCACCTATCAAACCTGTTCCCCCACCAATGAGCACAATGGGCTTGTGACCATTTCTCTGGACATGAGCCAGAGCCATTATCGGCACTAGATTTCCTACATGAAGAGTTGACGCTGTAGGGTCAAACCCTGTATAGCACGTAACAGGGTTAGAGAAAAGTTTCCTTACAGCCTGCTCATCCGTTACCTGTTCAACAAACCCCCGGCTTTTAAGAGTATCAAAAACATTTTCCATAAGCTACTCTACCACTAGTTTTTCCCCTCATAACAGGATAAGGTATCAATATAAAACTCAGCGCTTTTGCTGCAGTGGGTGTTTTATGCTTGATAAATAAATTTAAGATTTAGGTTGCGTAAAACGGCTGCGGTTGCGCAACTCGAATCGGTGTTAGTGAATCGGTTCTGTGTACAACCAAAATTAAGATCAACTCAACCTTGTTACGAAAAACGAAACTAGCAGCGCAACCGAATAACGAGCAACTTTTTCATCCAGGATCCAGTATCTAGCAACCAGAATCGCTTTCATATAAGCTAAAGCACATCTTAAGACTGCTGAATTGTCGGTGTTCCCTAATTAACTAACATCTACTACTTCGCAAAATCAACAGACCTTGTTTCCCTAATAACCGTAACCTTAATCTGTCCAGGATAGCTCAAATTTGCTTCGATTTTCTTTGCCACATCTCCAGACAAGACAACAGCAGCATCATCAGAAATCTCATTGCTTTCTACGATGATTCTGATCTCTCTACCGGCTTGCACCGCATAAGTCTTACTAACACCTGAGAAAGATTCTGCTATCTCCTCCAATTCTTTCAGATGCTTAACATATGTTTCCAGCATCTCCCTTCTAGCACCTGGTCTAGCAGCAGACAGAGCATCAGCAACCTGCACCAGTATTGCAATTACCGTTTGAGGTTTTTCATCATCATGATGAGCTGCTATGGCATGGATAATTTCATCATTTTCACCATACTTTTTCGCTAAATTTGCACCAATAACAGCATGGGATCCTTCAACCTCGTGATCGACAGCCTTACCGATATCATGTAATAAACCTGCTCTCTTGGCCTTCTTAATATTAACTCCCAGTTCAGAGGCAATAATCCCACAGAAAGAAGCTACTTCTTGCGAATGTTGTAAAACATTCTGATCATAACTGCTCCTATACTTAAGTCTTCCCAAAAGTTTTATCACTTCTCCGTTTACCCCATGAACACCACAATCAAAAGTAGCTTGCTCACCAGCCTCCCTTATCTTTGCATCCATCTCCTGTTTAGCCTTCTCAACTATCTCTTCTATTCGCGCAGGATGTATCCGTCCATCCTCAATCAGCCGATTTAAAGAGACCCTGGCAATTTCTCTCCTTATAGGATCGAACCCTGAAAGAACCACAGCTTCAGGTGTATCATCAATAATAAGATCTACCCCTGTTGCTGCTTCTATAGAACGGATATTTCTACCCTCCCTTCCAATTATTCTCCCTTTCATCTCTTCATTAGGAAGATTCACTACGGAAACGGTCTTCTCTGCAACATAATCAGCAGAATACCTTTGAATCGCTAATGCCAGGATATTTCTAGCCATTTTATCTGCAGTTTCTTTTGCCTCTTCTTCAATTCTACGTATAGTCTTTGCAGCGTCGTGCTTTGCCTCATCTTCCATAGACTGCATCAATGTCTTTTTAGCATCATCAGAAGACATTCCAGAAATCATTTCCAGCCGCTGCCTTTGCTTAACTAAAGCATCTTGCAATTCCTTTTCTTTTTCCAAGCTTTCCTTTTCCTTGGCAGCTATATTTCTTTCTCTCTTAGAGTGACTGGCTTCTTTTTGGTCCAAGAGTTCAACCTTTTTATCCAGATTCTCTTCCCTTTGAGCCATCCTCTTTTCTAAATCATGAATCTCTAATCTTCTTTCCCTTGTCTCTTTTTCAAAGTCCGCCTTAGCCTTATAAAGGTCTTCTTTTACCTGCAGACGAGCCTCTTTCTTAATGGTTTCAGATTCTTTCTTTGCCCTCTCCAGGACCTTTTTTGACGCTTCCTCTGCTATTTCAATTTTGGATTCAGCAAATCTTTTCCTAACAAAGAAACCAATGCAAGATCCAATGACAATAGCCAATAAAGCTACACCTATTATTATTACAATTGATACCAAAGTACTTGCCACCTCCTTTTAACGGTAAAGTTTATCAGGAATCATAAATAGTGCCCGAACGGAAAATCTCATCCAGAGAAAAACCCATGTTCAGAATTCCTGCAAGTCGAAAACACAGTTTTCGGTCAGACACTAAACATCCCAAAAGTTTTAGCCTTTTACTTCAAGCGTTTCTCTTTGACGGCTGCGCAAAAAGTTCAATTTGCCCTTGCTTTATTTATCATTCCTGCCCCGTATCAAGTACGGGATAAACTCCTGCAGGAATCCAGTAATTCAGGTTACTATGGACTCCCGCTCCTTGACCAGGTCGAGGATAAGTTTCGCTGGAGTGACTCGATTTCTGACTTTTTGCGAAATCGCCTCTGTTATAATTCCTTAAACAATCTGGGGAATAAACTGGGAGAGTACTAGTGGGGCAAACAAAGAAAAGGTTTGATTAGATCCAAAAAATGAAAAAGAATCAGCTTTTGAATTGAGTTTTTGCCATCAAAGCTCTGTGAAGAAAGCCAGTAAGCCAACTGAAAACCAACCGTTCTTAATTATCTCCATTTGAAAAAACGTTTTGTTACCTTTCCTGCAAATTTACAATAATGCAATAAACTTCCTCGTCTATTTCAGTATAGGCTCTTAACTCACCAATTCACTGTGCTTTCTTTCACAAATACATTCTGTGCTCTCAACAAAAATCAAACCTAACTTTTTCATCCACTATCACTCAAACTACTCTTAAATTGAAATTAAATAAAACAAAAAAATCCGGATGATTAATAATTCCTTTAAAATGCCCCGCTGCGCCGTGTGAACCACTTACTTGAACCTAAATCTCTTAGGTGGGCACCTTGTTACTACTTTAGACATCCCTTTAATCAACTAATCAGGGCCCGTCCGCCGTCAGTAAGGGAAAGCTCCCCTTCTTGAAGTGTTGGCTCAAGAATCGTCGCTTCAATCACAGACACAGCAGGGAATACAATTAATCAAAACACTAAATTTGAGAATCAATATAACTGGTTAAATTCCCTGACCTTGTCTCTATCATAGTAATGAGTTCTTCGTTAAGCTTCTTCACCTGGAAGTAATCATTAGCTATGTTCATTGCTGCCAATACAAGAATATTAAGGGTCGCAACTGTTTTTGTTGTTTTGAGAACCTCCTCAACCTTTTGATTCAAACATTCTGCTATTTGTTTTGCGTAGTCTTCTTCAACATCACTTTTGATGCTGTATTCTTTCCCTAATATATTAATCGTAATTTGTTCCGCCAATTCACCCCTCAATCTGTTATCCCGTACGTTCCATGCTTTCCAGTTTGTCAATCAAGACATCGAGTTTAGAACGAATAAGGTGCCTTTCCCTGGAAAACTTCTCTAGCCTGTTTTTTGTTTCTTTATTTTCACCACTCTTTACTTCTAGTACACTGGTTATCTCATCCTTCTCTCTTTTTAAGACAGAGAACTGTTTTACCAGCTGATCAACCCTTCTTTCCAGATTTTCAAATTTTTCCAGCTTAACCACCGATGAACCTTGTGATTTTCTAATATTTCTTTAAACCCTATCCGCCTATTCAATCGTTCATATAGAGTACGCTTTAAAAACTAAAAGTCAAGGAAAATATTCCCCAAACGAACTATCACTCTTTTCGAAAAAGAATATTTGAATTAATATGATAAAAATGTTAGTGTGAGGTAAATACCAGATAGTAAATCTGACGACTTCGTAAAAAGTCACCTATTAGACGGCATAGTAAAAAGCTCCAGATGCAAGGCGCGCGAATTTTTAGGAATGAGGCGTACTTAGGAGTACGTCGGCTTGCCCGAGCTCAGCCAGGGAATTATTTACCCTTTAAATATAGCCACTTGGTGTTTCATCTGCTTACATAACTCACCCAGCCACCCATCCATGAGCAGAACTGGATTGGCCACAATTTAACAGGGCGGGGATGAAGTGCAACGCAGCAGATGGACTTTTTGCGAAGCCGTCAAAACAGTAACGTGGAAGGAGTATCAAATATGAAATCTTCATTTAAAATCATTTTGCTAAGCATAGGCATCCTCTTTCTTTCTCTTTCGGTAAGTTATGCGACGAATGAGACTGATCCCCTGAGCTCAGATGTCAGTTATCAGATACAGCCATCCAGTATCGACGATTTAATTTACCTCCTTTTTGTACAGGGTCCTGCAAGTCTATATACTCCTACATTTGAATTCGAGGCTGGTAATTCATTGAAAGTAATTAATGCGTCTCATAAATATAGTGAATTGACAGGTATCTGGCAGGAAGTAGAATTCCCTTCATTTTCCTATATACAGGCGCAGGTCGAAGAGAGCGAAACAGTAACAACTACTACAATTACTATTCCTGCCACAACAAATCTAATGTCAGATCGTTTTGAAACAACAGAAACAACGAAATTCCTAATAGATTTATGGGGAATTTCTTTTGCTTCTCTCCCACCCCCCTTTGCTTCTGTTGGCATGCTTGTAGGAGCCGGTGCATATCTCGGTGCTAATGTTGTCTTCATAGGATTTGCAAGTGTGCCAATACCAGGTGAAGAACCTGAGTTTGGCTCCATTTCCCCTGGTGAAGGAAAACAAGAATCAACATTAACAGATGTCACGATCACGGGTGTAAATACTACATTTCAAGACGATGGTGTTGATAACATAGGTTTCAGTCCACCTGAAGGTGTTACTGTTTCTAATATCAGCACAATAAGTAATACCAAAATAGAATTCGACTTAACAATTGCTGACAATGCACCAATAGAAGTAAAGTCGGTAATCGTAACATATGATAATTCCAGCATAATTATATCAGGTATCAATGTATTTGAGATTTTACCAAAATAAACGGTAGCATTTCACTTGTATCTGTGGTTTAAAACCACGGATACCACGTACAATGAAATAATGACTGGATTCACTCTAACAAGGATAATGCTCATCCTGATGGGCATTATCCTTGTTCTTCTTGGAATCATAATGACGGCAGGACCAAATTAAACCTGGATAGGAAGACTTCCAGGGGATATCATCATAAAAAAGGAACATTTTAGCTGTTACTTTCCCCTCACCTCCTGTATCATCATCAGTATTATCTTAACCCT
>WTBG01000071.1 GCA_013139225.1 Deltaproteobacteria bacterium | reverse complement strand
GGTTGTTAGTTAAGAATTGAAATGCAGACAAATGAGGTCCAGGTGTGATGCTCCCCTGCTCTGGAGGAGCGTGGGCATTGGGGTATTTAATTTTGATTGTTTTTTAGTATCAACCTGCACCAACAAGCAAGCCCAAATAGCTGACATTACCAAATCAAATCTTCACTAAAATCACCTTGAAGGCTTCTTAAACTTTTTGCAAGTAATATTGAAAAAATGACTGTAGAGACCCGCCCCACATGTTGTGTTAACTCCCCATTAGCATATCTTATTATGGCTTTTACCTTGACACACAAGAGGAACTTTTCTATACTTACACCGTCAAAAAGGAAGTTCTTATCACTAAGACAGGTTTTTTTAGATTCCACATACGATCATTCACAAGAGCAGTATGTATAAGGAGCTTCTCCGTAAAGGGTCTGCAAAGAACAAATTCATTTGCTATGTCCCTTTGCGTTGGATTTTTATTTCAAAGGGGCTTGCACAATGAAAAAAACGCTCAATGCCACTATGCCAGATAGACCTATCCACATTGTTTAAGAGGAGATGTCGCATGAAAACATTTGCATTTTTTCTCGTTATTGTCAGTGTACTACTGTTACCATTCACCATAATGGCACAAGGGACCCCTGTCGAAGAAAAGGTTGCCGTGCTGATTACCGGCTGGGGTATGCCTGCCGGCTACAGCTTTGATTATTCATGGAATAGCAGTACGTATGCCCGTTGCGGCGATAAAACAGAGTTCGTAGAGCAGCCCTGTAAATTTGGTCATGTAGGTGTGTTCCCATACGAGGCCCATATGAATTTGATTCCCTGGGCGATCTGTTTTGAAACACCCGACTACGAACTGCTCTATGACAATAGCGGTATTTATATCTTAGAAGGCGGTGTCTACGTGAGTCCCAACCCTGCCATACCATCCGTAGTGCCCGGGGACATTCCTCCTGGAGTTCCCGTTACCCCACTGGTTGAAGTACGCGACAGAAACGACAAGTTGACGTGGCCCGCTGATCCCAGAGATGGGGAAGACTATCTTGATGGCTGGTATATGATAGGTTCATTCGATCAACCGCTTCCCAATGGCTATTCTGACTTAAATGAACAGGGTCCCGCTTACTATGTTCGCTACTATGGGCACATCACCGGCCCAACCGATCCTCCAGAGATATATCAACAAGTGCCCTCCGTTCAAGCCATGGAGACGTATACCGAGGACATGCTGTATGACGCCTTTGGGGACAGAGTAGACGTACGCCCGGGCTATTACAGCAACGTTCCGGGATATAGCGAATTTTTCTGGGATGTGGCAGAGGACTTTGCCAATGAGGGTTTCACTAAAATGCTCCTTGCCCGGGAGACGACCGACTACAACAACTATGCACTGAACTTCTTCACCTTAAATTATACGCAGGAGCGGCTTTGTGAGCTTGGTAAACTTGATGATATTGAGATATTCCTGACCCGTCAGATAGGGAGGACTCCGGAATTTAACACCATGAACGTAAAAACCCTGCAGCCGTATATTGAGGCCTACCCGGAGGGAAGCACCATTGCCATTGTATATGCGACCAGGGGCCTTCCCTGGAGTTCTGAAAATAGCGATGAGGAACCCGGTTGGTTCGGCAGAGCCCATCCCTGGAGCAAGGAGATCTACTATGAGAATGCCTATCTTAACTATCTTTCCTGGAAGAAGGCGATCGAAGATGCTTATGGCTACAAGTATGATCTTGTGCTTACTATAGGGGGGGTTGAAAGTGACGACAGGCTGGACAACCTCTTTACCTTTGGGTTAAGTGAAGAACCGGATCTTTTGGGACATGGTGGAGAGAAATTTTTCTACGGTCTTCGGGATGCAATCCAGTTTGCCAAGGCAGATGGGATTGATAAGATCATAGTTGCTCCTTGTCACTGGCAGTACGATAACCTGGATACTATTCTTCGCATGAAAGAGATAAATAGGCTTCCTTTGACCCCCAAGGCAGACCTCGAGGTAGGAATCTTTGAGATGATCCACTGTGAGGATGCCGCGGGCAATGAAGTCGTCTGTGGCAGCCCGGCAGCGGTTGCAGAAATCACCGTAGCCCCATCATATAGCCACATGGCGCTGGAGTTTGCCACTTCATACTATGTGGTGCTTCAAGGGACATTAGAGCAATTCGGGCTTTTCCCTGATGGGGAAGAACCTGTCATTGAAGCCTCCCAGTTGGTGACTAAACTCAATGGAGACACGGTAGAGGTAACATTATCCTCAAGCCCCATACAGGGGGCTAAGATTAAGATACCAGGTGACCCCTACCCTGAAAGGCCACAAGGTTTTACTCCGGAAACTGCAATACCCATTAATGACCCGGCAGACACAAACGATTGCATGTGGGACGATACCATTATCAGCATCGGTTATCGGGTCACTCCCCCTTCCATGGGCGGTGCAGACAGCCCTCTTGGACCTGCTGTTCATTTCGGTCCTTACCGCACCTTTTTCAACCGGGATGTTACTATAACCATTCCCTATGATGGTGTTTTGTTGGGTGGCCAAAGTGCGGCTGCAGTTTATATCTATAACCATTTAAGTGAAGACTGGGATCCTATCGAAATTGAAAGTGTCGATTCGTCTAACAGGCTTGTCACCTTCAAAACACAGGTGCTTGGTCTTT
>WTBG01000157.1 GCA_013139225.1 Deltaproteobacteria bacterium | reverse complement strand
TTGATGGTTGACATCACTGCATTGGGTATGGTCTTTCCCAGCGCACAAAGTGATCCGTCAATCATAGGTTGTGACATCTTTTCTAAGAGGGCTAAATCCTCCAGTTCTCCATTGCCCTGACAGATCTCTTCAAAGATCTCACACATTTTCTTAACCCCTTCTCGGCAGGTAGTACATTTACCACAGGTCTCCTCCTTGAAAAAGGTAAGAAAATAATGGGTTAGCTCCACCATATTGACATCATCATCTATAACCGTGATGCCTGAGCCCAGAAGAGAGCCTGCTTTGTTAAGCTCGTCATAGTTTAAGGACAAGCTGGCTGACTTTGCAGGCAGCACCCCCCCAGAAGGTCCACCCGTAGTGAATGCCTTAAATTTTTTCCCTTCACTTACCCCTCCACCCAGATCAATAATCTTTTTCAAACTTGTGCCGAGAGGGACTTCAATCAAGCATGGGTTGTTGACACTGCCATTTAAGGAGATCACCTTGGTGCCGGTATTTCCCTTGGCACCAAGGGCGCTAAACCAGTTCCCTCCTTTGACAATAATAACTGGTATATTAGCCAGCGTTTCTATATTGTTCACCACTGTGGGCTTATCCCATAAACCCTTTTGCACCGGAAAGGGAGGACGAGGCTTTGGCTCTCCATATTTGCCTTCAAGCGATGTGATAAGAGCTGTCTCTTCTCCACAAACGTAAGCTCCACCCCCCTCATCAACATCTACTTCAAAACTAAAGTCACTTCCTAAAATCTTATCACCTAAGAGTCCATACTCCTTTGCCTGACGTACCGCTTCTCTTATATTTTCCAAAGCCAGGGGATAATTGCTACTCACATAGACAAACCCCTTTGAGGCACCTACAGCATAAGCAGCAATGATCATGCCTTCCAGTACACTGTGAGGATCTCCCTCCAGCATGCTCCTGTGCATGCCAATGTCAGGATCTCCTTCACTACCGTTGGCAATCACGTACTTTGCATCCCCATGCGCTTCCTGACAAGCCTTCCATTTAGCTCCCGTGGGGAATCCTGCTCCACCTCTGCCTCTCAAACCTGAAGCGGTCACTTCTTTTGCAATCTTTTCAGCTGACATGTTCAGTGCTTTGGCTAATCCCCTATACCCCCCGCAACCAATATACTCCTCAATATTTTTAGGATCGATAACACCAGAATTTCTTAAAACAATCCTCCTCTGCTGTTGATAAAAGGGGTATTGGTTGTACTCCTTTGTTTCTTGTAGGGATTTAGAAGGCTGACCAGATAAGTAGCTCACTTTTTCACCAGTGATAAGCCTTTCTTCTTCATCGGTCCTAAAGAGAAGGTTCTCTTTCAATACCGTTTCTTTTTTAATGGCTTCTACCAGTTGGGAGACCTTGTCAACAGTCATAGTTCCATAAGTGATTTTTGGTTTACCTTTTTGAATCACGTCCACTATGGGTTCCTGGTAACACATTCCATTGCAACCAACCTCTACAATTTTCGCCTTCAGCTTCTGCTTTTTAACTTCTGATTCCAGAGCTTCTTTTAAAGCTTTAGCTCTTTTTGCCAGCCCACAGGTAGCTGCTCCCACTTGAATTCTAACTTCCGAAGGCAAAAGGGTCTTATTACCCTTCTCACTTATTTTTTTAAGGTCACCTTCACTTTTAATCTTCATGATAGCTCCTCTTTTCCTTAAATACTAGAATTTAGTAACCTTTTCCCTCACCCACTCACTATCACCATATTCCCCGTCTACTATTGCCATCGGAGCTGGCCCGCAGCATCCGATACACCTTGCCTTTTCCAGGGTAAAGCGGTCATCGGAATTTCCTTTTAATTCTTCATAGAGCTTATCCGAATCCTTTAAATGACAGGCAATACCATCGCATACCTTAACCACATGTTTTCCCTTTGGTTCAAGGCTGAAGGCCTTATAAGAGGTGGCAACCCGATAAGCCATACTTAAAGGAACGTTCAAATACTCTCTTACTTTGTCTATCGCTTCTTTAGGAAGATAGCTATATTCCTCCTGTAACTCATGGAATACAGAAACGAGCTCTTCTTGCCTCCTCTGGTGTTTAGACAGTATCTCGTCTACCTTGCTTAAGTCTATACCCTCTCTTGCAGCTAGAACTTTTATAATCTGACTCATATAAGGCTCTGGCGGATTCATCTCCTTGATGGCATCAACCACCAAGCCCTCTGTCACCACAGCACTTTGCCCTGCTTTGGTCTTTATAAAATCTAAGAACTTGGGTTTCACAGCACCCCTTAACATCTCAGGGATAACCTCCATGATTTTATCCACCAGCTTCTCGCTATCACCTTCCCAGTTGAGTTGAACGGGCTCAGCCGTCTTAGCTTCAGGTGTTGCCTCCGATAAACCCAAGGCACCCATCATCATACTCTTTTGAGGTTCAGGCAAATCTTCCCGCACCATCTTTTCGATTACCTCAACGGTTACCCTTGAGCCGGCTGCTTTCTTTTCTATCATGGTGATAAGCTGTGGTTGTACCGCTTCTCTCATGGATTCAGGAATCGCATCCACAATCTTTTCAAAGGCCGCTTGAGCTTTCTCATCCCAACTTGATAGAGCCATCTTTTCCTCCTTATACTTTCCCTTCTCTTAGTTTGGCATATTCTCTATCCACCTCAGCCTGAATTTCAAGAATATCTTTCTGCTTAAAATTTTTAAACCGATTTTGCATTTTAATGTATTGCTCAACCGGTCTCACCCCAGGGTGGTCAATAGTTAAACGGTAGTCTCCGGCAACAACCTCATACAATGGAAAGATCGCACATTCCACTGCATATCTGCCAATGTTCACAGTAAATTCGCTGTCGAAATCCCAGCCAACCGGACAAGGTGATAGAATGTGAATGTAGCTTGATCCTTCACACTCCATTGCCCTTTTCACCTTATCAATAAGGTCAAAAGGGTAGCTCGGGCAGGCTGTTGCCACATAATGCAAACCTCTCGCTACTGCAACAGCAGGAATCCATTTCTTAAACACCGTTGGAGAAAGTTTCCCCTCAACTGCCTCATTATCAAAACAGATAAGAAGACTGGCCTGACTTTTCTTTTCAATGTTTAACATGGCAGGCCTTATCATTTCTCTTTTTTCTTTCTTGCTCTTAATGAGGCTTCCTGGTAGGGGCTGTTCCCAGGGAATTTCCCAACTGGCTTTCTTCATCCAACCTTTTGTCTCTTCTAAGGCCTTGTATGCCTGCCTCACTCCAAGAGCTACCCCACAACCCATGCAGGCAGGATGAGCCTGTGGCAAAAAGTGTTCTTTAAAAGGTAATAGCTGAGGTACATATAATCCAAATTTATCCATTATTTCTCCTCCGTCATACTAATGGCCCCAAACCAGCATTCCCGATGGCAGATACCACATCCTTTACAATAGTCAAGATCTGCCTCATAATATCCATCGTCACTCCTCTTAATTGCAGCATCGGGACAGAAGATGTAACAAAGCCCGCATCGCACACACATCTCCTTATCCCATACAGGGATTAAAAGGGGTTTCTGTCCCATTTCAAAGGGCTTTGCCTTCCCCTCTTCTAATAAAACACACCCAACTTTGGTATCCTTCCATACATGTGGCTCAGATTGCTTCACTGATTTCAACTTTGCCAAGGTAATTCTCCTTCAGTTATATTTTAAAATTTGTGCCTGCTTTAACAAAAAGCCTCTTCACTTAAACAAATCAGTAGGGAATTTTTATAATATCACTATCA
>WTBG01000160.1 GCA_013139225.1 Deltaproteobacteria bacterium | reverse complement strand
ATAAATGCGCTCTTCGAGTTGCGGGTACGTTTTTAAGCTTTCAACGCGTAACCTGTAACCGCTTTTACAGGCTGTATATCTCCTCCCCTAAGGTATGAACCCAATTCTGCTTTAGAACCTTTTCCGCCTCTTCGGTTTTATCCACACCAAGTATTACAATTGCCTGATCACTTACCCTCCCTAAATAGGGATAAAGATAGTGTACATTAACGTTGGCATTCTTGAGGGGTCTAAGCACTGCATTAAGACCTCCAGGATGATCAGGAGTTTCTACTGCCAGCACATCAGTCTCTTTTACCGAATAACCATGGGTCTTCAAAATATTTATTGCCTTTTGGGGATCATCCACCACAAAACGGACCGTACTGATATCAGCAGTGTCAGCAACTGAAATAGCGCGGATATTAACACCTTCATTACCCATAATTTCACTGACATTAGAAAGAATCCCAGGCACATTTTCCAAACTGATAGAAATTTGTTTTATAAACATATAATTTTACCCCTGTAAATAATTAAATCCCAGTTCAAGAGCCTCTTTATTTATTTTTAAGAGGCGTGACCTCTTTTCACCCAGTATTGCTGGGAGGTTTTTCAGAAGAAGTGTGAAGGGAGTAATATTGCTAACCTTAATAAAGACCCCTAAAATAATCATGTTTGCTACCTTGAGATTTCCAAGTTTTTCTGCCAGTTCGCTGGTAGGAATCTCCACCACTTCAATATCACCTCTCACAGATGTAATGTTAACCATTGAGGAATTAACCAGAATTAAACCACCGGATTGAACCAAGCTTTGAAATCTTAAAAAGGATGGTTGATTCATAGAAACAACAAAATCAGGTTGAGAAGCAACAGGGGAAGCAATCTCTTCGTCCGATATAGAAACTGTACAGTTAGCTGTACCCCCTCTTACTTCCGCACCATAGGAGGGGAAATAGGTAACATACTTACCCTCAAGCATAGCAGCACTTGCCAGGGTATGTCCCATGGAAAGAACCCCCTGCCCACCGAATCCTGAAAAAACAGTCTTAATCAGCATTTTTTCTCTTTAATAACTCCTAAAGGATACACTTTTGTCATAACCTCATCAATCCATCGACATGATTCTACAGAACTCATTCTCCAGTTGGTAGGACACGGAGAAAGGATTTCAACCACTGAAAAACCACTCTTCTTCTTCTGATGCTGAAACGCTTTAGCGATTGCCTTTTTTGCCTTTCTTATATTAGCTGGGTTGTTTACAGCTACACGCTCAAGATACGATGACCCTCCCAGAAGAGCTAATACTTCAGAAAACTTCAAAGGGTATCCTTCTTTAAGTGGATTTCTTCCTGCAGGAGAGGTGGTGGTTTTCTGTCCCACAAGTGAAGTCGGTGCCATCTGACCACCTGTCATGCCGTAAACAGCATTATTAATAAAAATTACGGTGATCAATTCTCCTCTATTGGCAGCATGAAGGGTTTCAGCTGTACCAATAGCAGCCAGATCCCCATCGCCCTGATAGGTGAAAACGATATTTTCCGGCCTCACTCTCTTAATACCAGTTGCTACTGCTGCTGCACGACCGTGTGGAGCCTCTACTGTATCAACATCAAAATATTTGTAAGCAACCACAGCACAACCTACACCTAGAGAGCATATGGACTTCTCACGAAGCTTCATCTCGTCAATAACCTCAGCAACAAGTCGATGGACAATACTGTGACCACATCCAGGGCAATAGTGAAAAGGGGCCTCTTTCAACGACGCAGGTCTAGAGTTTATCTTTTTCATCTCCCTTTTTTCCTCTTCGATTGATAGTAGTGACGCGAGATTATTCTATACAGTTCAACGGGGGCAGGGATAACACCGCCTGGCCTGCCATAGAAATGAATGCGGCCTTTACCTTCTAAAGAAAGCCTCACATCCTCAATCATTTGTCCAGCACTCATCTCAAAAACAAAAAAATCATGAATATACTTGACTGTTTCCTGTATTATTTTGGTAGGAAAAGGCCAGAGTGTTATAGGCCGAATCATTCCCACCTTAAGGTTTTCCTTTCTCAAACGCTTAATAGCTCCCTTAGCAATGCGTGCAGCAGTACCATAGGCCACAACTACCATTTCAGCATCCTCAAGGAGAAAGCTTTCATAGCGCACCTCACGTTGTTCAATCTGCTTATACTTTCTAACAAGTTTCCAGTTATGATCCTCCTGTTCTTTAGGATCCATGGTAAAAGAGTGAATAATCCTTGAAGGTCTTCCTTTGGCACCAGTTAGAATGTAGTTTTTGGCAGGAAGTTTTTTTCTTTTCCTGGACGGTATTCGCACTGGCTCCATCATCTGTGCCAGCACTCCATCCGCTAACACAATCACAGGTGTACGATAATTATCCGCCAGATCAAATGCCAGGGCAGTCATATCTGCCAGCTCCTGAACAGAGTCTGGCGCCAAAACAACAGTTCGATAATCACCATGACCGCCACCGCGGGTTGATTGAAAATAGTCAGACTGTGCAGGGTATATGGTCCCCAGGCCAGGCCCCCCTCTCATGACATTCACAATAACTGCGGGCAGTTCCTGCCCTGCCATATAGGAGATTCCTTCCTGTTTGAGGCTTATTCCAGGACTACTCGATGATGTCATTGCTCTTGCTCCAGCAACACTTGCCCCTAAAAGCATATTGATAGCTGCAATCTCACTTTCAGCCTGTAGAAAGACTCCACCGGGCACTTCTGAAAGTCTTTGTGCCATATACTCTGGCAATGCATTTTGAGGAGTAATGGGATAGCCGAAATAGTATTTGCACCCTGCCTGAATCGCTGCTTCTCCTATAGTACTTGTTCCACTCATTAATTGCTTATCCACGATAAACCTCTATTGCAATCTCCGGACACATCAGAGCACATGTTGCGCACCCCGTGCACCCCTTTTTATCATCAAACTCAGCTAAAAAGTACCCCTTAAGATTGAGCTTCTTTGATAAAGAGATTGACCCCTTAGGACAAAACTCCATGCAAAGCGAGCACCCTTTGCAAAGTTCTTGTTTGATATGAATTGTTCCTTTCATAAGACACCCTAAAATAGACCGAAAAACTGTTTTCGTCTTCTAAAAATAGTAAAGATGCTAAAATTTAACCTACTACCCATCTATTGTCAAATTTTTTCTTTTTTGTGTAAGATTTACCGTTTTTCCTTTGACGCTTCAGCTTTCTTTGACTATACTAAAGCACTTTTCAAAAAGCACTTTGCAAGTATAATCCGCATTTATCTGTGGCTAAACATAAATTTGACCACTAACAGGAGGTACTAAAAATGGCAGGAAGTATTTTAGGAAAAATCTTGTGGGTGAATCTTTCCAAAGGCACGACAGAAGTATTGGAACCGGAGGAAGCTCTCTATAAACAATTCCTGGGTGGTTACGGAACAGGGGTAAAGCTAATCTATGACAAACAAAAACCCGGGACAGAACCTCTTGACCC
>WTBG01000298.1 GCA_013139225.1 Deltaproteobacteria bacterium | reverse complement strand
AATAGTGATGTTACAGAATCTTTTTTCGTTACTTTATATATTGATGAGGTCGAAGCATTCACTGTAGAGGTAGAAGATGTTATTGATGGGAAGTCCTGTAAATCTTGGATGGATGAGCAATTTGCCCTTTCTGAAGGTCAGCATACAATAAAAATAGTCGTAGATGTTTATGATGATGTAGTTGAGGCCAATGAGGATGATAATATTCTGGAGATGAACTTCACCTGGGAAGCTGCATTATGGTCTGGGCTTTACAGGGAAATGTTTGGTAACGATTATGCAGAAGACGTCCATTTGCTGAGAAATTTTAGAGATGAACGTTTATTAGCTAACAAGAAGGGGAAGATTTATGTTGATATGCTCTATAGAAACTCTCTTGAGATTGCCTCCCTGCTCTTAAGAGATGAAGATCTACGGATTCATACAGCCAGTGTTATTGAACAATTAATTCCTGAGTTAACATTGCTTTTAAACGGTGAGAAGGTAGCGATATCTTCTCAGATGATTTTTGTGATTGAAAACTTGTTGGGTGAGTTTGGGACAAAGGCAAGCCCACGTGTTAAGAGTGCTGTTATAAAGGTAAAGAAGGAGATTAGAGAAGGAGAAGTCTTTAATCAATTGGGGATCAAGATTGAATAAAGCGTTTCGGATGTTTATATTCAAAAAAATCTTGGACAAAGTTGTAAGAGAGGTTTTGTAAAGTTTTGCTTCCACACTTTTCTATTTCATCTATTGTTTTTTAAATCATCTTCAAATTTATGATAGTTTTTCCCTTTAGCCAAGGTAAATGAGGATTTTTTAGTCTCAAGGACAATATTCTTTTCTTCATTTATTAAAAGTCTTGTTATATCAGGTCTTGCATAGTGGCCTGTGCAATCTGAAGCCCACTTCGCATCAACAATCATCTCTAGATCTATATCTGCATAAACAATTGTCTCTTTATTAAAAACAGGTTCAGCAAGATAAGTTCCTCTAGGGGCAATGATGCTCGACCCTCCATTGTTGACATCAGCGTAAAACTCTTTTTTTGCTTCTGTATCAAAGATTTTGTCCTTCATGTCTTCACTAACATAGTTTATTGCATTAAGTATGAAAATCTGACCAAGCATAGAATAGCATCTTAATATTAAATCGATCGCTTCGCTAAAACCAACCATCATTTTTATGGGAGTGCCCGGGTAATTTGCTATATGAACCTGTTCTCCCTTTGCAAGGAGTGCATACTTCACTAAAAACATATTGTTCTCACCACAGATTAAACCTCCTATTTTCCCCAATTCAGTATCATAGACACAGAGATCACTTCCATCCCCTCTACCCCAGATTGTCCTTTCAGCTACGGTAGGAACAAGTTTCCTGCGGTAGCCCATTATTTCACCTTTATTGTCAATGAATAACATCGAATTGTAAAGAGTCCCTCCCTCTCTTGACGTCATCCCCATTACCACATAACAATTCCCCTTTTTTGCTGATTGGCAGAGTAGTTTTGTTGAAGTACTGGGGATTTCGACAGAGTTTTTGAAAAATTCTTTAAAATACTTAGCTGTTACAAAGGGGGGGTCCAGCCATATCCAATAAGGATAGCCAGGGATAAAACTTTCGGGGAAGGTGATAAGCCTTGCTCCTTCTCCTCCTGCTTCTTCTATGGCCTTGCAGGCGATTTTAACAGTCTCTTCTCTTTGCATAAAGGAGGGAGCGAGTTGTGCAACAGCGGCTTTAAATTTTGGATAATTATCGGTCATTGTTGTTAATGGCTTTTTATTGTCTCTTCTTTGTTTTCGTTAATTTCAAACACACCCAGAATAGCTTTGTCAGGTAGTTGATTCTGCACGTTGTCCAGAAATACCTGCAATATCGGACTTGTTGTATGTCTCGGGTCACTGATGAAAGCTGTTTCCCTTATTTTTAGGTTGTTTCCGTCTAAGTTATTGATAAGAAGTTTCTTTTTGATGGGGGAAGTATAGGAAAACCCCTCTTGTGTGTCAAGATAAAAACTACAACAGGATGTAGAACTGCAACTTATGTTATATGAAAAGAAAAGAGAGTATGTGAAAAATTGGGTGGAAAATTTACGCCTAGCTGGATAGATGGAAAATGATTTATAGCCTCCGAAGAAATATTTGCATTTTCATGAAATGATAGCATAGGTTTAGGAAAATATCTTCTTGATATCAGTTAGGTTACTTGTAGTAGGACAATTAGGCAGGCTGTTAAGAAATATTTTACTGTAGCTTCTCGTGTGAAGTCTATTATCCAGAATAGATAGAACACCACGATCTTCCCGGTTTCTGATTAATCGTCCCAATCCCTGTTTCAATGAAATGATGGCAGAAGGGATCTGGTAAGAAAAGAAGGCATTACCCCCCTGGGAGGTAATATATTCTATTCGGGCTTCCACCGTTGGATCTGTAGGAGGATCAAAGGGGAGTTTGTCAATGATGACACAACTTAAGGACTCACCCTGAACATCTATCCCTTCCCAGAAGCTGCTGGTTGCAAAGAGCACCGAGTGGATATCATCTTTGAACTGTTTTAGAAGGGCGGATTTGGGTTTTTCCCCCTGGAGAAGGGGTGTGAACAGCAGCCTTTCTTTTAAGTGTTCATAGATCTTCAACATATTCTTGTAACTGGTGAAAAGCAGGAAGGCCCTGCCAGAGGTGAGCTGTAGTATGTTCTCAATCTCTTCTGCAGCCGTAAGGGCAAATGCTTCATGGCCAGGTTCGGGAAGGTGTTTCGGCAGGTAGAGGATAGCCTGTTTTTCATAGTCAAAGTTGGAGCCGAAGATGAATTCTTCCATGCCTTCTTTTTGTGCCAGTCCTAACCTTTCTTTAAAGTATGTGAAGTTCTGATTGGTTGAGAGGGTGGCAGAGGTGAAGATAATAGTATCTTTTCGCTCAAAAAGGTGCTGATTGAGCATTATTCCTGCTTCAATAGGAGAGGCTTTGAGAAAAACACCTTTACCTTTTACTTCACACCAGTAGACATAGGTTGGATCTTTAGCTTCTAAAATGAAGGTGAGTTGCTGACTTATTTCCTGAGCCCTTCTGCTCAAAGCTTCAATCGACTCTGATTTGGAAGAGAGATTATTTAACATACTGCTGATGGCTGTAAGTTTGTTAAGAAGGGAGGCCAGCAAAGTCAGTACTTCTTCATTGAGATGTTCCTGCCGAAGCCGATAGCGAGATTGTAAAGACTTACTGTCTTTTCCACTCAGCCATAAATTGTGGGGCTTTCTTTCTAACGGAGTAAAACAGTGGAAAAAAGCAGGGCAAAGTGTTTGCAGGCTGTCTATGAGAAGGTTGAATGATTTCATTTTACAATGTGCCGCTTTAAGTTCTCTTATAGTATCTCTGATAAGTTCATCCAGGCGGTAATTGCTCACCGTGATGCCAAAGTAGTGAGTAGCAATTTCTTCAATCTGGTGTGACTCGTCAAAAACGAGTGCATCATGACTGGGGATAACTTCTCCATATCCTGTTGCCTTTAGCATCAGGTCAGCGAAGAAGAGGTGGTGGTTTACTATGACGATATCCGCTTTCTGGGCTTTTTGTTTTAACAGGGTTAAGAAACATTCCTTGAAATAGCTGCACTTTTGTCCCAGACATATAGTGGCATCTGAACAGATTTCACCCCAGGCAGTATAGTCATCAGGTATATCTTCAAGTTCAGAACGGTCACCAGTGGTGGTGTTGTGAACCCAGTGGCATATATTCTCAAAATGTGAAATATCAGCTGGGAACTGGAATGTAGGTTGGGATTTAAAACGCTCAAATCTATACAGGCAGAGATAGTTGTTGCGTCCTTTCATGTAAGCTGCACGAAATTTGAAAGGTAATATTTTTTGAAGGAGAGGAATATCGTTGTAATAAATCTGTTCCTGGAGATTTTTGGTAGCTGTGGAAATGACAACTTTTCTCC
>WTBG01000230.1 GCA_013139225.1 Deltaproteobacteria bacterium | reverse complement strand
CTTGCTCAGGAGTTAGGTCTGAATATATTTTATGGAGGCCATTATATAACGGAAACATTTGGCATGAAGGCGCTTGGGAGACATATAGAAAAAGAGTTGAATATTCCCACAGAGTTTATTGATGCCCACTGCATTTTCTAGATGGTAAATAAATCACGTTGCTTATAGATTTAACTTGGTTTAAGACCGGACCCAACCAGATATTACTTTACACATAAAACATATTGACAATTATTGATTTTTTGGATAGTTTTACCATCGTTGTGGAGTAAAAATAGTGTCTCACTGGTTTATGATCTCTGTGTAATCAAGAAATTTACCGATATGAATGTAGGAAAAGTATTAGGCGAAACAGCCCAAAGGTTTCCCCATAAAACAGCAGTTATTTTCAAAGACGAGAAGATATCGTTCTCTGATTTGGACCTTATGGCAACTCGATTGGCTAATAAACTGCAGGGCTTGGATATTAAAAAAGGAGATCGGGTAGCTATTGTTCTGCCCAACTCTTCCCAATGGGTGGTTGCCTATTTTGCCATGATGAAACTGGGTGCGATTTCTGCACCTCTTGATTTTAGATTTAAGGAGGAAGAGTTGTTTCCCATTCTTAAAGATGCCCGGGTAAAGGCTATTGTTACAACTTCTCTCTATGAGTCTCATGATGTTTTTTCGAAAGTAGAAAGCATAAAGGGTATCATAATGACAGGGGAAGAGATAACAGATGGAATGCTTAGCTATGAAGAAGTGATGAAGGATGAATCCCTGTCGGCTCTGGTTAATGTAGATGTTAAAGAGGAAGAAGAGGCGGTCTATCTCTATACTTCGGGAACTACTGGTAAACCTAAAGGGGTCGTCCTTACCTTTGCCAACCTGAGTCTCTTTCCAGAAGCTATGGATGAGATTTGCAAAACATCAGAAAGCGATGTAATAGGATGTCTTCTCCCCATGTCCCATATTACAGGCCCCATCCTCTGCAATGAATCAGTGGTTAGGGGGAGTACACTCGTTATCTTTGACCAGTTGAGGCCTGATAAAATCATGGCAGCTGTAGAAAAGCACCGCGTTACCTATTTCCATAGTGTTCCCCCTATTTTTGAGGCGTTTCTCCATGTACATCATAGAGAAAGGTTTGATGTGAGCAGCCTTCGATTTGTCTCCATGATGGGGACTTCCGTTCCACTCGATTTATTAAAAGCATTTAAAAAGGCATTTACTTCTTTTCCAGTTATTCAAGGATATGGATTAACGGAAACCTCTCCTTTCATTACAGTCGTTCCCTTAGAATATGAGATGAAAAAGATGGGAAGCATAGGAACTGCTGTCCCTCATGCTGAAATAAAGTTGGTAGATGAGAAAGGTATAGAGGTTCCTTCTGGTGAAGTTGGAGAGCTGATCGTCAAAGGACCCATGTTGATGAAGGGATATCATAACAATCCAGAAGCAACTCGGGAAAGGATTAGGGATGGATGGTTATATACGGGTGATTTGTGTAAGAAGGATGAGGATGACTTCTACTATCATCTTGGCCGTAAAGATGATATGATTATCGTCGGTGGATTGAATGTGTATCCTGCTGAAGTTGAGCAGGTTTTAGGGGGGCACCCCTTGTTAAAAGAAGTGGGAGTTGTTGGCGTACCTGATAAAGATCGGGGTAATATTATCAAAGCAGCTGTTGTTGCCGAGCCTGGTAAGGAGGTTAGTAAAAAAGAGATCATATCATACTGTAGAAAAAGACTAGCCAGTTTTAAAATTCCCAAAATGGTTGAGTTTTGGGATAAACTACCCAAAAGTAGCACAGGAAAAATCGCGAGAAGACTACTGGTGAATTCTAAATAGTGACTCACCATAATTGATTTTACTACTCCTTGAGTTTCAACCCTGCTAGATGATAGCAAGGTTACATTTTCCTTCTTGTATGGATATCACCTATCATCTTGAAATCACCAAGTTATAAGTATATGCAAAAGCTTAGTTATTCTGGAATTCGGGGGAGTATTGCCCAGTACGTTAGATTTGCCACCCGTTTTTTTCGCCCCTTCTTCAGTATAGAAGTAAACGCCCACCGGTTAGTGGAGTTTCGTTCACAACACAAGGATATTACCTATACACCTATACTCTTGAAAATAATCGCCACTGCAGCAGAGAAATATCCTATTATGAATGGAATATTAGCAAGACCTTTTTTAAGAAAAAAGATATATGTTCCGGGAGAGGTAGATATTTCTATTGCCATGGAAAAAAATTATAAGGGAGAAACATTTGTTGCCATACCGATAGTTAGATCTGTTAATGAGAAATCGATTAAAACCATTGCCTCTGAAATCAATTACTTATCTAATCTCCCATATGAAAAACTGCCAGATATCAAACCAGTTTTATTTTTCCATAAATTGCCGGATTTCTGGAAATATTGGTCGTTGAAGTTTATCTGCCGGTCTCCACGTGTCTTTAAATTATTCTTCGGGACCATAGGTTTTAGCAACCTGGGTAAATTTGGCATAACTATCGCTTCCCCTACGTGGGTGAATAACATTGTTTTTGGGATTGGGACTATCGAAGAAAAGCCGATTGTTATAAACGGAGAAATAGAGAAAGCCCCTATTCTGCACATCACCATGGGCTTCAATCATGCTGTAATAGATGGTGCTATGGCAGGAAGGATCTTATCTGAAGTTAAGGGCTTGATTGAAAATAGTGATTATTCCTCTCTATAGAGGAAGCTATTATTAGCATCTAAAATTTTACGACTTCGTAAAAACCGGGTCACTCCCGCCCCGTATCAAGTACGGGATAAACCTCTTTTAAAACAAATAGGAGGGAACCTATGAGAAAAGAAAAGTTCTTAACAGTTTTTATTATGGTCATGGGATGTCTGGTAATGTTTGCCACATCTTCTTATCCGCTATCCATAAACGGTTTAGAGGAAGAAAAGTTTTTTGTTGTCTTGTATTGCGAAGATGATGCAGGGGATTATTGTAATGACGGCCAGATCAAAATAGAAAACTTCATGTTTGAAGATGATGGTGAATTTTTGGTGGGAACCTTTGAGAATGAGAATTTTTTTGGATTTGATACTGCTTCGGGAGAATATGAAGAGAGGGGAATCTTATTTAATGCAGAGTTTTCAGCCATCGAAGATTTAGAGAAGAAGTATGAGTTCGATATTATCGGTTTTATTATCAGTGACTCATTTATTCTCGGTGTATGCCAGGTTGTTTACTCTAAATTTGAGATTACAAAGCTTGACTATGTCAAGGAAGATGAGGCAAATTGTTATTTTATTGGTTTCTCTGGGTAAGAATATATATATCATAGCTGAGGGGACAAAATAGTTTAGCAAGAGATCGTTCCCTGTTTAATGAGGAAATAGTAAAGGGTGTTGAATGCGCGTTGCCATGTATTATAAGAATAAAGATGTACGGCTTGAAAAGATGCCAACCCCGGAGATTGGTCCTGGTGAGTTATTGGTGAAAGTGGAAGCAAGCGGTATCTGCGGCAGTGATGTAATGGAGTGGTATCGTGTGCATAAGGCTCCGCTAGTATTGGGTCATGAGATTGCCGGCGTTGTTGTGGAAGTGGGGGAGGGGGTTTGTGGTTATAAGGTTGGGGATCGTATTTCAGCTTCCCATCATGTTCCGTGCAATACCTGTCATTATTGTCTGGGTGGTAATCCTACAGCTTGTGATACTCTACGTACAACTAATTTTGATCCCGGTGGTTTTGTCGAGTACCTCAGGTTGCCTGCCCTTAACGTAGATCGTGGGGTTTATCTTTTGCCTGATGAGGTTTCTTTTGAGGAGGCAACTTTCATCGAACCTCTTGCCTGCGTACTGCGGGCACAGAGAAGAGCTCATGTAGTCCCAGGTAAAACTGTTCTTATTCTTGGCAGTGGCATTGGTGGTTTGCTCCACATTCATCTAGCCAGTATAACGGGGGCAGCCAGGGTGATTGCGACGGATATTGATGATTACAGGTTGAGTACAGCTACACGCTTCGGTGCTGATAGTGTGATTAACGCCAACGAAGAGGTGCCTGAAAAACTCAGGGAAGTAAATGACGGAAAATTAGCAGATAGTATAATTGTCTGTACAGGGGCAGTTTCGGCAATTAATCAGGCATTGCAATCTGTAGAGCGGGGAGGAACGGTACTGTTTTTCGCTCCAACAGATAAGGATGTTACCATTCCTCTTTCGATAAACGAGCTTTTCTGGCGAAATGACATAACACTTACTACTTCTTACGCAGGCGATCGCGCTGACCATTTGACCGCACTGAAATTAATTCAGGCAAGGAGAGTATCAGTTAGGGATATGATTACGCATCGGCTGGGCCTTGCTGAAGCAGGTTTGGGATTCGAGCTTGTCGCAAAGGCTCAGGATTCTATAAAAGTAATCATTGAGCCTCAGAGATAAAAATTTCTGATTTTGGATCGGGGATTTCGGATTTCGGATTGAAAAACAGCAAAGGAATAATCAGGAATTTTGTAAGACTATAAAAAGTCACCTATTAGACGACAAAGTAAAAAGCTCCAGATGCAAGGCGTGCGAATCTTTAGGAATAAGGCGTACAAAGAAGTACGTCGGAATGACTAAAGATGAAGCACAACACAGCAGATGGACTTTCTACGAAGTCGCTAACTTTAACAATTGAAAGGAGGTTAAGTACAATGGATTGGGGGATGGAAAATCGTTTAGCACAAATAATTAATCCGAAAACAGGTCATACAGTGATGTTGGCAGTTGACCATGGGTATTTTCAGGGACCAACTTCAGGCTTGGAGGAACCGGGGAAAACAATAGCGCCTCTTCTTCCTTATGCCGATGCTCTTATGCCTACCCGTGGTGTACTGCGCGAATGTGTAGATCCTCACACACAAACTACAATGGTGCTCAGGGTATCGGGTGGTAACAGCATGGCTCGAGTGGATGAGCTCTCCGATGAGGTTATTACCACCACGATAGAAGATGCAATTTGTCTTAACGCAGCTGCAGTAGCTGTTTCCGTCTATGTCGGCTCACCTCACCAGAAACAAACCCTGCAAAATCTATCAGATGTTGTCAACCAGGCTATCAAATATGGTATGCCGGTTTTAGCAGTAACAGCCGTGGGTAAAGATTTGGTAAGGGACGACAGGTATCTTAGTTTAAGCTGTCGAATCGCTGCTGAGCTTGGAGCCAATATGGTTAAGACTTACTATTGTGAAGGGTTTGAAAATGTGGTGAGAGGTTGTCCTGTGCCCATTGTCATGGCTGGAGGGAAAAAGATTCCAGAAAAAGATGCACTGACACTTACCTTAAATGCCATACAGGGTGGTGCTAAGGGTGTTGATATGGGCAGGAATATTTTTCGGTCGGAGGCTCCTGTTGCAATGATTAAAGCAGTAAGAACAATCGTTCATGATAAGGCTTCTGTGGATGAGGCATTTGACGTATTCAATAGTGAGAAGGTTAAGTAAAAACATTTTCATTTTATTGCGGAATGCTTCCACATGAGTACGCCTGACTGGATCATTATCATACTATATTTTGCCGGCATGATCAGCATGAGCGTGTACCTGGGCAGGGGCCAGTCCAATCAGGATGACTATTATGTCGGTGGACGCAACCTTCCCTGGTGGGCAGTGGGCATTTCAACTATGGCTACCCAAACCTCAGCCATTAGCTTCATATCTATTCCTGCCTTCGTTGCACTCAAGCCCGGCGGTGGAATCAGCTGGCTGCAGTCAGAACTGGCCGTTCCCTTAGCAATAATAGCAATCTCTGTACTGTTGCTGCCTTTTTTCCGCAAGCTGGAGTTGATCAGCGTCTACGAATATTTGGAACTGCGCTTCGGTTCGTCGATACGTTATCTGATCAGCGGTGTCTTTTTGTTCAGCCGGTCGCTGGGGAGTGCGGTCGCGCTTTATGCCAGCGCCATCATCCT
>WTBG01000327.1 GCA_013139225.1 Deltaproteobacteria bacterium | reverse complement strand
AGATGAATAGGGTCAAATGTCCCCCCCATAATGCCAAGCTTGAGTAAATTGCTAACTTTTAGATTCAATCAGCCCTCATTTGAAGATGAAGAACATTTAGTATTATGTCTGGTGCTTGAGTCGTGATCGTTTCTCATTATAAAATAAGAATTCTATAATCCACTGATGGTAGAGTCAAGGAGTATCTATTAGTGATTTGCTGGTATGTTTATAGTTGTTAAAACACGGATTGTTGGATTAAAATTAATTACCATAAAATCAGTACAAAATTCTTGACATGCTTTCTGTTAGGATGTTAGTTAATAACAAATTATCAAGAATGGCAGAAGACCACGGGCATGAGCCCGTGGGTATCTACTGAAAATTCATTAGGTGGTTTTGGGATGGGTTTTATTGCGTCGGGGGTTAATTCAGACGCGCATCCTCCTCATAAGTATGAATTATCAGTTAAATTGGCAGCATCAAACTAAAAATAGTCCAGGAGATTATGCAATTTATTTATCAATCCAATTGGGAAATTAACATGTCAAGAATATCATTGCTCTTGGTTATATGTTTAACCTTTTTTCTCTTTTTTGTTTCTCCGGTCATGGCTGAATCCGAGATTGGTGAGCTCAATGAGAGAATAAATAGATTAGAAAAGGAATTGAAAGAGCTAAAGGATATTTTAAAACAACAGCAACAGACACGTGAAGAAGAAAGTGCGAGAGTAGAAAAACTTGAACAGAAGGTAGATAAAACTTCATCCAATATTTTGAGCGCATTTAAATTCAGGCCCTACGGTTTTATAAAACTGGATGCTTCTTATGATGATAGCAGAGCTTTTCCCGGTAATTTCATTTTATATGTTCCCAATGAATCTGTTCACAATGATGATAATGAATTCAATATGACTGCCAAACAAACACGGTTAGGGATGGATATTATAGCTCCAGACATCTATGATTGGGAGGCTTGGGGGAGAGTTGAGATTGATTTCTATGGGGATGGTGCCCGTCATGAAAACAAAGCGAATGTTCTCCTTCGGCATGCTTTTGTAAACCTGCAGAAAGGTAACTTCAGCATCCTTGCGGGTCAGACTTCTGACATCATTTCACCTTTATATCCAAACACGTTAAATTATACAGTTGGTTGGGCTGCAGGTAATATTGGTTATAGACATCCTCAAATTCGGGCAACCTACGTTTATCCCTTTGATGAAAGCACTAAAATTATTTCAGCATTAGCTATTGCAAGGACTACAGGAACAATTAATGAGGATCTTGATATAGACAATCAGAATGATGGAGCAGATGCAGGTTTTCCAACTGTACAGGCAAGGCTTGCTCTTGCAACGAAACTTTTGACTGAAAAACATTCCGTATTTGGTATAAGTGGACACTATGGAGAGGAGGAGATTGATTGGAAAGTACATCCTATTAATCCAGGTAGAAGACAGGTAAGACTAAAAAGCTGGTCTTTAAATGGAGACTTTGATCTTCCGATAACTGATAAAATATCAGTAAAGGGAGAGGCATTTGTCGGTTATAATCTGGATGATTACTTTGGAGGTATTTTTCAGGGCGTGGATCCTATTACCCGGCAGGCGATAAAGACAGCGGGGGGATGGATGCAGCTAGCTTGCAAACAAAATGACAAGTTGAAATATCACCTTGGGTTCGGGATAGATGACCCAAGGAATAGTGATCTGAGTTATGGAATGAGAAGCAGAAACAGTTTTTATTTTGGAAATGTGGTTTATAATCTTATACCCCCAGTGGATATAGGTCTTGAATTTAGCCATTGGGAGACAGAATACAAGAATAGAAGTACCGGTACGGATAACCGTATACAGACATCAGTCATATATAAGTGGTAGAAGATTCCACTTCCTCCTTTTTTGCACACCTCGATGGGTTTATGCCTTCGTCGCAAAATCGCTCCAACTGCACGTTTCGCCACGGTTTTCTGCGCCTCGCTACGATGCCTACTGCAAAATCTGGGTTTAATTTCTTGACACAACTGGTAAGATAGAATAAGTTTTTTTAAAGCTAAAACTGCACAAACAAAACAAACCTCATTGGTGTTATTAACATAAAAGAGTGGCATGATGATATTATTTTTGAAATCACTGGTATCGGTGATCTTTTTACTAGTGACCTTCATATCTCTCTGGTCGATGCTGGAGATCTTAGGGAAAGAGAAGAAGTATTTTGAAGTTCATACCCTTAGGCACGTTCATAAAATAGCGGGAATAGCCTTTCTAATGCTCTTTTCTGGATTATCCTTAGTCGGTATATTGTTTGTAGTCCCAAATAATGGAGAATTAAGCTTTCGTGCTTTTATCCATTTTCTCCTTGCAGTTGCAGTATTTTTGGTTTTTTCGGTCAAGCTTGCTATCGTTCGTAGATATAAGCAGCTCTTTAAGTATGTTCAGGGTATGGGATTATCACTCTTTTTCATCAGTGTTTTGTTATTTGCTACATCAGGCGGATACTATTTAATGGTGTATAAATTATCTTTTACATCACCACCCACACTGGAAGTTAACGTGACCGCTAACGAGATAGATGGGAATCTTGCCCAGAAGGGCGCACGATTATTTTCTGACAACTGTGTTTCCTGCCATGAAATTCTCTCCACAGAAATCAAGTTAGGTCCTGGGATGAAAGGCATATTGAAAAACCCAACCCTTCCTTCCAGCAATAAACCTGCCACTCCAGCAAACATTATAGACCAGCTGACTAATCCCTATAAAATGATGCCATCTTTTAAGGACAAATTATCGCAGGATCAAATGAAAGCAATAATAGAATATTTAAAAACCCTATAACAAGGAATGATCTATGAAAGTTAGAAGTACAGATGAGGGAATCCAAATCTATGATTTTAATGCAGCAGAGGCATTAAAGATTGCTCGGAAGTTGGAACGAGAAGGAATAAAATTTTACAAAGAGTTTTTGAAAACAGTAGAAGATCCCAAGGTTAAAGAAGTGTTGCTTTACCTCCTTGATGAAGAGATGGAACATCTTAAGCTTTTTGAGAAAATGCTTGAACGTGAAGACCCTGAATCTTTAGATGATGACGGAGAAGGCGTTCTTGATGTTGTGGATGACGGTGTTTATACTCTACCAAAGTCTGAGGCATTAGCCACGGATTTGGATGAGGCGATTCAATTGGGTATTAACATTGAGAAAAGATCTTTATCCTTCTATCTGGAAATAGTGAAACACACTAAGAGTGAAGAGGGCAGAAATGTTCTAAAGATAATTATTGGGGAGGAGAAAAATCATTGGGAAGAATTGAAGAGGCTTATATAATGAAGACAATGAATTTGAGAACATTATCTTGCTGGCTTGGTGTTATAAGATGCCCTGTCTTTTTTATAATTGTTTTGTTCGTTTTATGTCAAAGTGCATGTTCCCAGGGTGTTAAGCCGATTGATGGTAAGCAAACTAAATTGATGCTTTGCCAGGCACAATTTAAGCAGGTTAAAGGGGCGGATGGGAAAGAACATCCCGTGCCTGGAGCTGCAAAATTGTTGATGGTGTATCAGACATCCAAAGGATGGAAGTCGGAGAGTATTGAAGATCCTGAGAGTAACGTATTTCATAAAGCCATTCCCTGGGGAAATGGTTTTCTAACCATTGGTGCAAATGCTGCTGCATTAAAACTATGGACTCAGGAAAAAGGGAAGTGGGTTGGGCATACTTTATGGAAGACTTCTTTTGGTGGTGAGCATGATCGCTTGAGGGACATTGAGATTGGTGATGTGACGGGTGATGGCAAGGATGAACTGGTGGTTGCAACGCATGATCAGGGTGTCGTCGCTGTCCTTCAGAAAAAGGGGGATGGCTGGGATGTTACTGAGTTGAACCGTTCACCGCAAACGTTTGTTCATGAAATAGAAATAGGGGATGTGAATAATGACGGGGTTAAAGAATTTTTTGTAACTCCAAGCGACCCCAATAAGGTTGATGGAACACCACAGCCGGGTACAATACTGGTGTTTCGTTACAATGGCAAAACATTCGACCACCATGTTGTTGAGGAGTTTCCAAAACGTCATGTCAAAGAGATTTTAGTTGCTGATGTTGATCGTTCTGGTTATCCTGACTTGTTTGCTGTGCTTGAAGCTGAGATGACAAGAGTAGGTGGTGAGCAGCAGATAGTAGATACAGTAAAAATCAAAAGATACCATTACGAGAATGGTAAGTATGCAGGTAGCATCATTGCAAGTTTCCAGGATGTGTTCTGCCGTTTTCTAAATTATGGGGATGTTGATGGGGATGGTAAAATTGATCTTATTGTCTCAACCTTTAAATCCGGTATATGGGTTTTAAGAAGGGATAAAAATATATGGCACAAGGAATTGATCGATAAGGATTCAAGCGGGTTCGAACATGCAACGTTGGTATATGATATGAATGAAGATGGTGTAAGCGAGATTTATGTAGCTGCTGATAATCAGGGTGCGTTAAGAAAATATCAGTGGGATGGCAATAAATTTGAAAGAGAAGAATTGATTCGTCTTCCCGAAGGAAACATCACATTTAATATAACTGCCTTACCGTCAGGCACTTGAAACGATCATGGATACTAGTGCCCCATCTCATAAATTCTGCATAACAAATTGGCAAAATGTTTATAATTAATCCACTTATCAGAGACGGGGAAATCCGAAATTAGCATATCGAAATTCGAAACAAACACTAATGACAGAAATTCAAATGACCAAAACATTTGTTTTTAGTTTTGAATATTAGAATTTTGAATTTGTTTAGTGCTTCTGATTTATTTAGAATTTCTGATTTTTAGTTTATTCCTTCTTCCACTCATATTTAGGCATGGTGAACTCAGGTGTGTACTTGCGTAGCACCATTCGTGTGGGTTCAATGCGTATGAGATTGAGAGCACCCAGCATCTTTTCAACCTCTTTTTCCTGTTCTTCAGGACCCAAATCCTTAATGAGTTGAAACATCATTTTTTTCCCAACCTTTCGCAAGTTCCATTTATCGACTTTCTCCATATAGGTTGTTTTGTCGTTTCGAACGCTGATAAGCTCTGCCTTTCCCCAAATTTGTATGCTCCTTTGAGTTTTTGAGTGATCCAAAGGTTGTTCGTAAATGGCTGCACATACCTTGGGATTTCTCTTGATGTTGGCAATCTTGCCTCCGGGCTCACCAAAGATAAAAATTGTTAACCCTTCATTGAAAAACTCAAGAGGTGTAGCTCTTGGTTCATCATCATATGATGTGGCGAGAACAAGAGAAGTGCGGTGATTTATTCCGCAACTTTGCGGGCCAGGATTAGGATCAACTTTGCCACTGGTGCTATCAAAAAAATCCAATATTTCTTTTTCCAGTTCTTCACGTGGTATGTCATCGTATTGCATCGCTATCCCCCTTTTGAAAAGTTAAATTAATATTAGGTGATAGAAACTAATAGATACTACATAATGTTAAAGGTATCATTTAAGTATATTGCTAGTTCTTCTTTTTTGATAAGGCGTCTACATTTAGCAAATCAAG
>WTBG01000104.1 GCA_013139225.1 Deltaproteobacteria bacterium | reverse complement strand
AAAAACCAACCTGGAGGCAGTCAAAGAAATTGCCTACCAGCTTAGGTTGCGTAATATTGGGGGGATTATTATTATCGATTTCATTGATATGGAGAGGGAAGGAGGTCGGGAGAGGGTCTTTCAGACTCTCTATGAAGCTCTTAAGAAAGATCGAGCAAAGACCAATATACTCAGGATATCAGAGTTGGGTCTGGTTGAGATGACCAGAAAAAGAACTCGGGAAAATCTGAGTAGAATATTATGCGAGTCATGTTCTTACTGTGAGGGGAAAGGTGTAATCAAATCAAAAACAACTCTTTGTTTTGAGATATTCCGGGAGATAAGACGAGAGGCTATGAATGTCCCTTCAAATATGATTATTGTATCGCTCCATCCTGAGGTAGCGGACTTTTTGTATGATGAAGAGAGGTATGCTATAGAGGAACTGGAAGACAAGCTGAAAAAGAAGATCATCATAAAGGTGAGAAGTAGCTTCCACCAGGAAGAATATGAGATTGAGAGCAGATAACTTAGTCCATCGATTCATAAATACGATAACGTATTTATTCACTCAGGACTTAGTGCTGAGCGAGCACTATTAATAATTCTCACTCTAAGATTACGTAATTGTAATTGCGAATCGAAGTACTTAGGGGAAACTCCAGGAATATTTTCCTTGACAGGAACAAAAAAATTCATTAGTGTATGATTCCTAAAAATCGAAAAAACATTCTAATACAAAAATAGTTTCTCCTTAAAGTGGTAACATCTTGTTAATTAAGCGACTTTGCTTAGGGGTATATTAATTATGTATGCAGTGATCAAAACAGGTGGAAAGCAGTATCGAGTTGGGGAAGGTGATCTTTTACGTGTTGAGAAGATCAAGGGTGAGATTGGAGAAGCTGTCGAATTTGAAGAGATTTTAATGATAGTAAACGGTGAAAGAGTAGAGATAGGAAGACCGGTTCTGAATGACTCTAAGGTAGTGGGAGAAATCGTGGAGCAAGGCAAGGGTAAGAAGGTTATAGTATTTAAATCAAAGCGCAGAAAAGGATATAGCAAAAAACAGGGGCATCGCCAGCAGTATACTGTTTTAAAGATAAAGGAGATAAAGGGTTAATAAGGTTAATTGTGACCTAAAGAACCTATTGTGAAGTAAAATATTCATATTTTAAGAGGAGGAATTTATTTGTCACGATATTATGAAATGATATTTATTGTCCACCCCAATGTTCCGGAAGAAGAACTGTCTGTGGTTACTGATAAGGTAACCGCTGTTATTAATCAAAATAAAGGGGAAGTGATAAAGATTGAGAAATGGGGAAAGAGAAGGTGTGCCCATAAAATAAAGAAGTGTGCGAAGGGATATTATTTTCTTTTGTATTTCATGATAACCCCTGATGGATTGGCTGGGTTAGACAGAGCACTCCGTTATGATGAAAAGATTCTAAGGTATCAAACGGTGGTATTGGATAAGGAAAAGATAGATGCCTTAAATAAGGAAATGGAGGATAAGGACCAAGAAGCAGAAGAGAATTTACCTGCCGCTCAAGAAACTCCCTCTGAAGAACAGGAAATAAGCTAGAAGTATTGAATGTGGAAGATATCAATAGGGTTGTTTTAGGAGGTGTATTAGTTCGGGACTCAAATTTTGGTTATACTGCAGGAAAGACTGCAGTTGCTACTTTTACTCTCGCCTTTTATTCTAGTCCTGATAAAGGTAGATTCTCAAAAAAGAGAAGAAGTGTGATAGATATAATTTTCTTTGGTGCTAAAGAAGCCAAGTGGTCTCAGTTGCTGGAAAAGGATAAACAAGTAGTAGTAGAAGGTAGGTTGCAACAGCGCAGTTGGGTAACGCGTGAAGGCATACATAAAAGTAAAACTGAAATTGTGGCTGATCTGGTTAAAAGCATCAATTGATCTGGGGGAAAAGACAGGTTATTAAACTTGCATGATTTTTAAGGGAGGTATTTTTGAGAAAGAGGCAGCTTAAAAACAGGAAGAAGAAGACGTTTAATAAACATAAAGTCTGTCGGTTTTGTGCTGATTGTAATCTCAATATAGATTATAAAGATTTCTCTATGCTTCGATATTTTGTAACTGAAAGAGGTAAGATTATCCCTCGCAGGATTTCTGGAAATTGTGCCAGGCACCAGAGGAAGATAACAGCTGCCATCAAGAGGGCCCGGAGTATCGCTTTAATTCCTTTTACTGTTACTTAGTGATGGTCTGTCTTACAGAGAGAAATGTTGTAAGTCGATTTTTATAAAAAGTTGCTTTTTAATAGATTATAGAATTTACTAAATGTTTAAGAGAGGTTTCTGATGAAAGTTATTCTTATGGAAGATGTTCCCTCATTGGGTGAAACAGGAGAACTTGTAAAGGTAACTGATGGATATGGACGGAACTACCTTATTCCTTATGGAAAGGCGATAAAAGAAACCGCCCATAATATCAAGATTTTTGAGCACCAAGCCAAGCAGCTAAAAGATAAGAGAGATAGGATTAAAAGGGATGCGGAGAAGTTGTCCAGTAGAATTGAGTCAATATCGTGTACTGTGGCGAAGCCTGTTGGCGAAGAAGAAAAGATTTTCGGATCAGTTACCTCAATGGATATTGCAGATAGTCTGAAGGTTGAAGGAATTGAGATTGACCGAAAGAAAATAATTCTTGATGAACCTATCAAAACCCTTGGCATCTATAATGTTCCCATAAAACTGCACACTGAGGTTACAGCTCACTTAAAAGTTTGGGTCGTGAAGACTTAAACTCTTTTTCTATTCCTCCTATTTTATCTACTGTTTAAAAGAATACTAGAATTGTTTTATCGGGTTAAAAAATCTTAACTAAATTAATGCAGTTTAATCTTATCCGTTCTTTAACCCGGAATTTGCAGTAGCAATCAACTGCAGAATCTGGGTTAAAGGTTATAGATTACATATGGGAATCTCCAACCACAAAATTCCTCCTCAAAATATTGAAGCTGAGCAATCTGTGTTGGGTGGTATATTGCTTGAAAATGAGGCGATCAACAAGGTTTTGGAGACGCTGATTGGTGATGAGTTTTACCGTGAATCCCACCAAAAAATCTTTAATTCCATGATTGGGCTCTTCGAAAAAAATGAGCCAATAGACCTTATTACACTTACGAATGTTTTAAAAAGCAAGAGTCAACTGGATAATGTGGGGGGTGGTGCATATCTTGCGACTTTGGTTGATAGTATCCCTACCGCTGCTAACATTGAATATTATGCTAAGATTGTAAAAGAAAAAGCCATTTTAAGGAAATTAATTAATACAGCAACTGAGATTGTTGCTCGAGGGTATGAGGATGAAGGGGATATATCAGATATATTAGATCAGGCTGAGAAAAACATCTTTCAAATTACCGAAAGTCAGATCAAACCATCCTTTTATGATATAAAGAGTCTTTTGAAAGAGAGTTTTAAGACCATTGAGAAACTTTACGAAAGCAGAGAAATAGTCACGGGTGTCCCTGCCGGTTTTGATGAAATCGATAAGCTTACCTCCGGGTTTCAACCGTCTGACCTTATTGTTGTTGCAGGACGACCCAGTATGGGTAAGACTGCTTTTTCTCTCAACATTGCCCAGTATGTTGCAATTGAACGGAAAACGCCTGTTGCCATATTTTCATTAGAAATGTCCAAAGAGCAATTGGTTTTAAGGATGCTTTGTTCTGAAGCTAAAGTTGATGCCCACAGATTAAGAGGGGGATTTTTGGGGGAAGCAGATTGGCCAAAATTGACAAGAGCTGCCGGCACTCTCTCCGATGCACCTATTTTTATTGATGACACTCCTGCCATCTCTGTTCTGGAGATGAGGGCAAAAGCCAGGCGACTTATGGCAGAACATGAATTAGGTTTAGTAGTTGTTGATTACTTGCAGCTTATGCGCGGTAGGGGGGCATACAGTCAGAATACGGATTCAAGGGTACAGGAAATCTCTGAAATTTCCAGATCTCTTAAGTCATTGGCTAAAGAGTTGAATATACCTGTAAT
>WTBG01000294.1 GCA_013139225.1 Deltaproteobacteria bacterium | reverse complement strand
ATGTAAAGCTATTAGCGATAGTGGGTACAACACACACTATGCAGGTAAACTGCCCTCTCCTGCAGTAGCATTCTTCGGATTCACAAATAAAATACCTAGTATTATGGTCACTGGTTCCCACATCCCTGATGATCGTAATGGCGTTAAATACAACCGGGCCACCGGTGAAATCATGAAAGACGATGAATCTGGTATCAAATCGCAACACATAGAAATTCCTCAAAAGCTATTTAACAAATATGGGATGTTTACTACGGATTTTCCCCTAAAATCAGCTTCTTCTGAGGCTACGGACCTTTACATTAAACGTTATACTGATTTCTTTCCTGAAGATTGCCTTAAAAGCAAAAAAATCGGCCTATATGAACATTCAAGTGTGGGGCGAGATGTAATATATAACATTATGACAAACCTGGGTGCAGAAGTTACTAGGCTAGGCTTTTCTGAAACCTTTATTCCTGTAGACACTGAAGCCATTCGGACGGAAGATGTAAATCTTGCTAAACAATGGGCTAACGAATATTCCTTTGATAGCATCATTTCAGCAGATGGCGACTGCGATCGTCCGCTGATTAGCGATGAGAAGGGCACATGGCTTCGTGGCGATGTAGCCGGTATCCTATGTGCTTCCTATCTTGAGGCAGATGCAGTTGTAACTCCTGTTAGCTGTAATACTACCGTTGAGAAGTGCAATAGGTTTAAGAAGGTTATCCGCACTCGCATTGGTTCTCCCTTTGTAATTGCAGGTATGAACCAGGCTACAGCAGAAGGCGCCGTTAGAACAATCGGCTATGAAGCTAACGGAGGGTTTCTTATAAACTCTCCTATCACTATTAATGGTAAAACCCTTAAGGAACTTCCCACAAGAGATGCGGTAATTGTACTCATAAGTATCCTGCTGTTATCCATACGCAATGGCACAACTATCTCCCAGCTAAAGGCCGATCTTCCCCAGCGATTTACAGCCAGTAACAAGCTTAAGGAATTCTCCACTGAAAAAAGCCAGAAGATTATCGCCCAGCTCAATTCAGGTAATTTTGTAAAAGATAAGGATGCTATTGAGAGAGTATTCTTTGATGTTTCCGGTGAAGTCGCTGCCCTTGACACAACTGACGGCCTGCGCATTACTTTTGGTAATAAGGAAGTGATTCATCTTCGTCCTTCCGGCAACGCTCCTGAATTTCGATGTTACACCGAAGCTGATAGCGAAGCACGTGCAGTTGAGATGAATATTGCCTGTATTGCAATCATGAAAGACTGGAGAAATTCAATAGAAAGTCTATAATCAATTCACAAATACCACCCCTCTATTGATCAGCTCTATCCTATTACTAAGCCATTTACAACCCTCACATCAGCACTATCACGTGGGCTTTATGAGTGCCAATCCCCAAAAAAACGCGAAAAGGCATACGGACGTAGGTGAACGAAAAGCGGTAGAGTAGAGCAGTGGCGTAGTAGCTGAATCTTGCATCATGCATCTTGAATTATGTTATATTAAGTTGTTTCCGGAATCAATATAGGATGTCCCCCTTTACAGGTGAAAGAGATGATTGATGAGGTTTTGTTGTTGATTAGGGAAGAAATAAAATAGACGCTACCATCATATTTATCTAAATAATCAACATTACCAACTGTATCTTAAGGTGAAATTTGACTGACACGGACTTAAGAAGTTTGCAAGAAGTATTAAGTTTTTGCTCAAAATAGGCACCCCAAGATTTAGTAGTAATATTCCCCCCATGGAGTTATAATGGCATCAAATATTACATTATGTACCATCAGGATAAATTAATAAGGAGGTGCATCATGAAGCTTTCCTGACAGGCTCCTTCATTAACCTGTATTCAAATATACAGTAGGGAGCCCCATCAGCTTTCTTTTGCAGAATTTTCCCATCCATGAAACCCATTTCTCTTGAGAGCTGAACATCTATCTCACAGATAATATCACAAGGTTTTTCCTTAATCCCAAGTTTTTTAAAAATTGGAGGATAAGGGCATGTATGCTGTATTTCCCTAGCTGTCATATCATCAACCTTCTCGGCATCCATCTTCATCCCAAAAAGAGCAAACATTGGAATGGCTTTTTTAAAAGCATCATACAACGTCTTAACCTCACCGGATAGCACCATCTTTTCAAAAGGCAACATGGATTCATTGTGGGCTTTACGGTAGAGTTCCTTATAAATTCTCATCCCTTCTCTTTTACCCAGCAGTTGCGTTAACTGCTTGTAAAGTTTGGGAAGAATTGCTGCACTCCTTTCTCGTAATATTTTCAACTGCATTCCCTTTGGTATTCCAACCAGGGAGATAAGCCTTCCCCCTATCGCTTTCCCTAATCGTTCTTTGAGAGTTGGACCGGCTTTCTTTTCTGTAGAATCATCTAGAAGATAACCAATATCTTCTCCTTTTCTCCGCTCCTGCTCATCTACTGACAGCATGACAGATTTGGCCTCATCGGTGAGGATTCCCTGGAGCACACTCTCTACCTTTGTCATAAGATCCTCTTTGAGCGGCACTTTTTTGCCAAAAGAAATCCAGGAAACAGCCGTAAAGAAAAAAACAGATTCCAGGATTTGGGCTATTTTTAAAGGGTCGATACTCAAAAACACCTCCCCCTTTTCCTGTCCTTCTTGTATTGCTTTAACCGTGAAATCTATGATCGCATTAAAAACACTTTCCTTTTCTTGATGATAGGCCCTTAACCGAAGTGATTCTATAAGCACCCATTGTATAAGAGACTCATTCTCCTCTACTATTACAGCAAGAGCCAAGTAAATAGCTCTTAGCTTATCCGAGGTTAGGGTCTCTTGATCCATACTGGCCTGTATCTTTTCTCTTACGTTTTCGATATGCTTTCTTAAAAATGAAGGCAGTATGGACTCTTTTTGAGGAAAATACTTGGAAAAATCAGTGGGGGACATACCCGACCGTTCAGCTATATCTTCAACAGTTGTTGCCTCAAATCCTTTTTCTAAAAAAAGATCGAGAGCGACATTGTATATATTCTCCTTTGTCTTATCCGCTATTTTTTGTGTCATCTTAAAGATCGCTCCTTTCCGGGTGTTTGATAATATTGAAATTAAAATTGGAAACTTTTCTTACTGCGATTTAACTATAAAAAAAATCCTCTTGTATGTCAATAAAAACATGGTCACAGGATGTGGTGTGGCTGGCTGCCGGACTTGCCAGAGAAGTCAGCTAGATACATAGATGATACAATTACCATTCGACAACTCCTCAACCATAGCAGTGGCATTGACGATTTTTTACCCCCCCCCTACATCCCAGTGAACTAATTGCACTCCTGCTTGCTCCACGCAAAATCTGGGATCCTGAAGACACCCCAAGATTTTTAAAACGCCCATATGCTGCCCTAGGTGAGGGATTTTATTATGGAAACATGAATTATGTTCTGCTTGGAATGATTATTGAGAAAGCAACAAACTCAAATGTAGCCTTAGAGCTTCGTAACCGATTCTTTGATCCCCTTGGTCTTGAAAACACGTTTATGAGCATAGAGGAACCTCTTGGCGGTGAGCTTGCAAATGGGCATATTCTTGGAATTGATGGTGCACGATATCCCCGTGGGGCTTTGGACAGCATGGGCTGGACTGTGTGCAGCCGGCATTTTTTCAACGGTAGAGGACTTAGCACGGTGGGCACAAGTTCTCTTTGAAGGCAAATCAACACTACTACCATGCTCTCCAACTATTGGCAGGTCGAAAAATTTGATACTACCAACTCAATGTTAAAATAAAATCCCTCCGAGTGTGACCTCTGATTGTTGCAAGTAACATCAAATATTTTACTCATTTCATCCACCTCAATACATAGTATCAACTCACTACCAAGAAGAACTCATGAAGAGATGGATTATGATAAAAAATTAAAAGGCAGGAGCCATCTACTGGAAAACCTGCCTTTTAATATTAGTTTTTATTTGCAATGTTTATTTCTCTTTATGAATAACAATTGAACCTCCCCCAAGTACATTTATAAGGCGTACCTCACAAATGAGGTGAAGTTTCTGAAGTTCTGGCATAAGCGACATGGTTATCCAGGAGTGCTAAAAATGCTGGTTTGAAGGGGCTGGCTAAGTGGAATGAAAAAAATTGACAAAGTAAATTTTTTTTGCTATAAATCTGAATAGTGATAATATATATAGGCAATCAGATAAGATGTCCAGAGATCTCAGCAGGCTTCGGCAGCAAATCTACGAACTTCAACGGGAACATGCTCGGCTGGTCCAGAGGATGCTCAAATCCAGAGAGATGGTCAAGGGCAGTGTAATTACACTTGCGCGCAGGTGCGGAAAGCCTGGATGTAAATGCAACCGTGGGGAAAAGCACAAAAGTAAATATCTGTCTATAAGTGATGGGGGAAAGACCCGGATGATCTATCTGAAGCCGGAGATGGAAATGAAGGCAGGAGAAGCAGCCGAAAGGTATCGGAGGTTTCGCAGTGCAAGGGCCCGGCTGGTGAAGATACAAAAGGAAGTTCTGAATTTGTTCAATCAATTAGAAGATCACCAGAGGGAGGAACTCAATGGCAAGAGAGACAAAAAGAAGAGCAAAGGCTAGGAAGGTAGTTGAGCAAAGAGTTGTTAAGAGCCAGAAGCGAGGAAACAGGAAAAAGGTTTGCTCGAAGGACTATTGCTGGAAGGGTTATACCAGAGACCAGCAAGAGGTAGCCAAACGAATCGGGGCGGGAGATTATGAAATGATCACAGGTACAGGTTGGGGATTCCTGGATCGTTTTTTTATCTTTTTATTTTCTATAGGATTTTTCTCCTCTCTGGAGGTTGAGGGCAGTGGGTTTGAGCGGATTATGATCCCTTTGGCTAAACTGTTTATAACCTATGAAGTGAAAATCCTGTTGGGTATAGAATCGGTAAATAAGATAACCGGATATCTTTTTAGGGATACTGCCTTATTGATGATAATCGGATTTACTGCCAAGCAGATAAAGGAAGGTTTTTGTGATCGGGATCGTGGGAAGAGGGAAGGTCCTATGAACTCTCAGACCTTGGCTGAGGCCTTGGGACGGCTAAGCGCAAAGGAAGCCGATTATGTTCTGGATAAGTCCATCGAAATTCTATGCAAGAAGGGATTTATTCAGGCAGGCACCTTTATCATTGATTCCACTGATCTTTTAACTACGGAGAAATGTGAGGGGGCTGGTCGGCGTACCATCATGGAACAGAAGCGAGACAAAGATGGGAACCTGGTGGAGATTCCCAAAACTGAATATGGTTTCAAACTCATTATTGTAAAGGAGATACAATCTCGAATCGTGGTAGCTGCTAAACTGGTTAAAATCCAGGAGCATGAGTGTCCTTATGCTTTGGAGCTGGTACAAAAGGCTTTAAAAAATATGGGAAAGAAGGCCGGGATTAATATCTTGTTGATGGATCGAGGTTTTCTTGATGGCCTGACCCTGTGGAAGTTGAAGCACAAGTTGGGTATTGATTGGATTCTACCGGCAAAGACTAATCTTCAAATCACCCAGGATATGCGTGGTCTGCGAGAGGTAAAGGACAATGAGTCTATCTATCGTGAACAAGATGCTAAAGATGAAATACGCGTGGTTGGTATTGCGGGTCTTTTAAGTTACGATCAATATGGTGATGAAAAACACCAGAAGAAGATAAACCGTAAGGATTTCAAAGCCAATCCAGTAAATGTTGTGATGGTAACCAGATGGAAAGGGGAAGACTATGAGCCGGGTAAAGAGAAGGTCTTTTTGACCTCTTTGTCTGTAGAACAACCTTTTCAGATCATCAAGAAATACAGCCTGCGCTGCCTTATTGAAAACCTTGCCTTTCGTGAACTCAAGCAGGGATGGCTCCTTAAGGCCTATCCGAAGAAGACAGAAAATGCCGTGCGTGCTCATGTCTTTCTCACCTTGGCTATGTTTAGTGCTACCAATTGCTATCGCTCTAGCCTGGGTCAGAAACTGGCTGAGAAAGGAATACGTCGCTGGCGGGCTGATAATATAATGAGTATCCACAAGGTTGTCATCTTTGCTGGTGAATATTACGGAGTCTTTGACATAGAAGAAGTTATGACCCTTGTCGGCAAACCTCCCAAACACCTCCTTCGTACTGACCCATTAAAGCTTAATGTATGAGTTGCTTGCAATGGGATAACTGCGTCCTCCATACTCCTTGCCGTAAGAATTGATCTCAAGAAAACTTAAAACAAAATCCTAAGAAAAAATTCTTATTAGTACTGGGTAGTTTCTATAAGAGATCTCAATGTGAGATAATCTGCAGGAAGATTCTCTGTTGGCAGGTAAGCAGGCTGGTTTACTCAGCCTGGATAGCACTGAGGGCTGTCCTTATGCCAGAACTTAAGAAATTAATCTCAATACTTTGACATTTTTTCAAATTGTGTGTATAATCACTCCTTCATAATAATTTTTAGAACAAACATAATAGATATTCGTTAAATAATATAAGTTACAACTGATGAATGATAAAAAAGACAATAAAGTTACTATAAAAATTCCCAGGCCGCTCTATAATAATTTGAAATTTCTGATTGAAAATTCGGGTTTTAATTCCGTTAATGACTTTATAGTATATATCTTGAGAGATATTGCATCGAACACAAAAATAGACTCGGAAGATCAACTAAGCAAGAAGGAAATAGAAACGATAAAAGAAAGACTAAGGAATCTGGGTTATTTGGGTTAATGCTATAAATGGAAAATCAAAAACACATAGAAAGGAGATGAACGTGAAAAATTTATTTTTTCTAAAATGTGCATTAAGTTTGTTAATTGTTACATTCTACCTATCATCATGGAATCCTGCCTTCGCAGCAGACCAGGTAAAGCCCACCATTTCTAAAAAACCGGCTCTTGAGAAAAAGCAAAAGGGCAAAACAAAAAGCGAAAAGCAATCTCAGATATTCATTGAAAAAAAAGAGTATGATGTTGGTACAATTTATGAAGGAATGTTAGCAACTCATGATTTTACAGTTAAAAACAAAGGGGAAGGAGACCTGTTAATTAAACGTGTAAAACCTGGCTGAGGATGTTCTGTGGCCAGTTTCGACAAGGTCATATCTCCTGGTCAGGAGGGTAAAATCACACTTTCAGTAAAAACAAAAAATATGAGCGGCAAGTTCTCGAAGTCTGCAACCATAACTTCAAATGACCCAAAACAATCTTCTCTCAGGGTCAAGCTCAAAGGAGAAGTGAAAAATTATATCAGTGTTAAGCCTTCACCAAGAGTTTACTTAACAGGTTATGAGGGCGAAACTCTTACTAAAAGTTTGAAAATTATTAATAATGCGGATTCACCATTAAAGTTAACAAATTTGAAATCAGATATAGACAATAAAATCAGCTATGAGTTAAAATCTGTTGTAGATGGGAAAGAATATGAACTCATGGTAAAAACTCTGGAAGGACTGGATGGAAGATCGAGAGGTAAAATCACGCTCACAACCAACAATGAAAAGAAACCAAAACTTGATATTCGAGTTAGCATTAATTTTAAAGATGAACTAACCATCTCACCAACTTCCCTCTATTTCGGTAATCTTACTATAACACCGAAATCAGATAAACTACCTCCTAAGTTAAACCTCAAAAAATATATTACAGTGAGGAAAGAGAGAGGTGACCCTCTTAAAATAGAAAAATTAGTTCCAAGCAGTAAACTTATTAGCACAGACATAGAAACTAAGGAGGAGGGAAAAAGATATATTATCACTGTTTCATTAGATAAGGATAAACTCGAGAAAGGGTTGCTCAAGGAAACATTAGAAATTCATACTAATTATAAGAAAAAACCCGTCATCAAAGTTAATCTAAAAGGGAAAGTAAACTAGCTGTTTATTATAATCTAAAAACTCAAACATTCGAGCCAAGTTTTTTTAAGATTTTTTTAAGATAAACTTACGCAAAGTGTTGCTGGATGCTAGACACTAGATGAAAAAGTTGCTCGTTATTCGCTTGCGCTGCTTGCCCCATTAGAATCGTTTGTTACTGGCAGATTTATCAAATCATTTTAAGTGGACAATCCCTTCGCTGGTAAAAAAACTGTAAAAAGTTTTGTTTTCTAACGGGGCGAGTTCCGTCTTTCATAAAATGGTTACGTTGTTATACTTTACCTCATATTTGTTTCTCTGATTCAACACGCAACCGATACCCGTATACCGTTACGAGCTGCGTAACCGCAACCGTTTTACGCAACCTAAATTTATATGGCCTTACCATATT
>WTBG01000386.1 GCA_013139225.1 Deltaproteobacteria bacterium | reverse complement strand
TTTAAACCACAATGGCAGACAAAAACCCCTATTCTCTTACGTTCCATAACTTAGTACTTTTAATTGAAAATCATTTTTTTAGATAAAGATTCATGAGTATGGGACAATAGGCAACTAACAAAATGATACTGGATACTTGATGCTAGATACTGGATAAAAAAGTTGTTCGTTATTCAGTTGCGCTGCTCGTTTCGTCTTTAGTCAAACGGTTGCGTTGTTACTTACCTTCATATTGGTCCCTCTGATTTAACACGTAACCGATACCCGTATGCCGATTCGAGTTGCGCAACCTTCAACCATTTTACGCAACCTAAATCTTATATGGCCTTACTAATTTAATCCAGTATCCAGTTACATATTCACAATATCGCCAACCGGCAGGGAATATTCAACCTCATCTTGAGAAAAGAGCGACAGCACCTTACCCGCACAACCGCAGGACTGGGCAACACATTCCGGAATATCTTTCGGCGACTGACAGCACCCAGCTAAAAAGATGCCCGGCACCTCACTCTCAAACGGTCTCAACCGGGGGTGGGCAACTTTCATAAAACCGAATTCATCTGTCTCAATCCCCAGAATCTTGGCCAGGTGCTTGGCATCAGGGCGGGGTATCATAGCCATGGCTAGTATCACCAGATCAGCAGCAATCTCTACCTGTTTGCCCGTCAGGGTATCACTACCCCACACCATAATTTTCTCACCATCCCTAAATACCTTCGAGACCCTACCCCTGATGTAGACAATCCCATCCTCTTCAGTACCACGTTGATAGAACTCCTCATACATTTTCCCGTCTGTCCTAACATCCATATAAAAAACATATACAGTGCCATCATGCACCACGTGCTTATAGAGCATCCCCATTTTGCAGCTATACATACAGCACACACGAGAACAATAGGGAAGGTGGTGTTCAGGGTCCCTCGATCCCACACATTCTATGAAAACCACATCTTTTGGGGTTTTTCCATCTGATGGTCTTACCACTACTCCATCAGTTGGCCCTGAAGGGCAGAGGATGCGCTCAAACTGGAGTGGATCCATGACATCAGGATCATTCTCATACTCCTCAATCAGGTCCTTCGAGAGGAGTTCATAACCACTTGCTACTACAATAGCACCAACATGTATGGTTTCATATCTATCGCCACCCAGATTGTGATCGATTGCATTAGCCTCACAGGCAGGAACACAGGACATGCACTCACAGCAACCGGCACAACTCAAACACCGTTTCGCCTCGTAAATGGCCTCTTCCTGACTGAAACCCTGATCAACTTCATTAAAGTTTTTCTCTCTATCAGCTCTAGTCAAAGTGGGCATTTTTAGCCTGGCTTTCTTTTCTACCCCTTTGGTAGCAACCGTAAGCTCCTTCGGCTTTACCCATTCGTCCTCACGATCACTTCTGAGATCTTTGTCGCTTAAGTATCGATCAATAGAGATGGCTGCTTTCCTACCAGCAGCCAGAGCCTCAACAGCACTTGCCGGTCCCGTTACTGCGTCTCCTCCCGCAAAGACTCCTGCAATCCCGGTTTCCAGGGTTATGTGATCAACATTAAGAGTTCCATTGCGGGCACGCTTCAGCCCTACTTTTTCCCCAACAAATTCAACATTGGGTGACTGCCCGATAGCAGGAATAACCATATCTACTTCCATCATAAATTCAGAACCCTCAACAGGGATGGGTCTTCTTCGCCCACTTTTGTCCAGTTCCCCCAGTTTCATTCGGACACACTCCATATGAGTAATCCTGCCACCATCCCCTACCAGTCTGACAGGGTTACAGAGCAGATGGAGCTTTATTCCCTCATGTTCTGCTTCTTCTATTTCCGCCTCATTAGCAGGCATCTCCTTGCGCGAACGTCGGTAGATAAGGTGTACTTCTTCTGCTCCTACTCTCTTAAGAGTCCGTGCTGCATCTATAGCAGCATTACCACCACCCACCACAGCCACCTTTTTGCCTACAGTGACATCTTTCCCCAGGTTGATCGCCCTGAGAAAATCGATTCCATGGACGACTCCTTTTAGCTCTTCTCCATCTATATTGAGCTTGGTACTTATATGAGCTCCTATAGCAATGAAGAGGGCATCATAGTCCTTCCTCAACTGATCGAAAGAAATATCCTTTCCCACCGTAGTATTTAATTGAAACTTTACCCCAAGCTTACTAACAATATCAGTCTCCTTCTCCAAAACATCTCGTGGTAAGCGATATTCAGGGATACCTACCAGCAAGGTACCCCCTGCCTTGGGAAAGGTATCGAAGATGGTCACCTGGTATCCCTTTATTCTCAAATCATAAGCTGCCAGCAACCCCGCTGGTCCAGCACCGATAACAGCCACTTTCTTATCTTTCTCATCACCGATAGCAAGTTCACTTTTTTCCCCTTCTTCACCCAGATCAGCTGCAGCACGTTTGAGATAGCAAATCGATATAGGTTGATCCACCTCTTCTCTCTTGCAGTGGGTTTCACATGGGTGAACACAGATCCTCCCAATGATCCCGGGGAAGGGGAGCGTTTCCCTAATCAGGGTAAGAGCCTCTTTAAACCTGCTCTCTGCAATAAACTGGACATATCCCTGAGCGTTGAGATGAATAGGACATGCATCCCGACAGGGCGGAATGCCCTGTTTGTCAATCACAAATTTATTAGGTACTGCCTGTGCAAAGGGTTTATAAATTGCCTTTCGCGGAGCAGTTCCTCTCTGAAAGTCGCTGTACATATCCACCGGGCACACATTAGAACACTCACCGCACCCCGTACACTTATCCCAATCGATACATGTTCCCTTTCTTTTCACCAGAACTTCAAAGTCCCCAATCTGCCCTTTTACCTCCTCTATTTCACTGTATGCGAGGATATTGATATTAGGATGCTGACCACACTGCACCATCTTGGGGGTGAGGATGCACTGGGGACAATCGAGGGTAGGGAATACCTCCGATAGCGTCACCATGTTACCGCCAATACTGGGCGTCCTCTCCACCAGAAAGACCTCGTAGCCACCATTGGCGATGTCCAAAGCTGCATGTATTCCGGACACTCCGCCACCAATCACCAGAGCCTTCTTTACCATGGGAATAGTAGAAATGGGGTTAAGTTCTTTCTTCCTCAATTTTGTAACTGCTTTCTTCAACTTTTCAATAGCACCTTGAGTGAAGTCACTTACTTCTTTCCCGTTTCCACTCTCGGCTTTGATACTTACTATCTCGCAAGATCTCTTGTCCAGCTCCGCTTTTTCAAGCATTTCCTCTACTATCTGTCGATGAATGCAGGGTGAACAACTGGCAACCACCACACCGTCCAGCCCTTCTTTTTTAATCGATTCAGCTATCACCCTCTGATTTGAGCTTCCGAAGAGGTCCTTATAACTTCCTGCAAACTTAACCCCCTCCATTTTCCGGGAGACATTAAGGATTTCTTCTATATCGAGTGAAGATGCAATCTCAAACTCACAGTAACAGATAAAAATACCAATATTTTCCATGCAAGTCCTTAAGTAACTAATCCCCTCTCCTTAA
>WTBG01000348.1 GCA_013139225.1 Deltaproteobacteria bacterium | reverse complement strand
CTGATGCTTGTACTGCATCTGCTATGCTACCTGAGGTAAATATTTCTTTTCTTTTTCTGGTAAGGTTGCCAGCAACAATTACACAAGGAGTGCTTAACTCTTCAAAGTTTTTAACAGGCAGTTTACTAGCAAGCAAATGATGGAAACTTTCTCCCTCAAGATAACCCGACCACCCTTTAAACAGTTTTAAAGCAGATAATGCAGTCCTATACCATGGTTCGGGATCCCAGAAATCTTTTTTCTTTAAATCAAACAGCATATTACTGATAGTTTGAGCATTCATGCCCGCTGCTGCAAAAGCTGCAACAATTGCTCCTGAACTGGTGCCGGCATAGCCCATGGGTTTAATTCCTAATTCCTCTATAGCTTTTAAACACCCCGCATGGGCGAAAAAACCAAAAAATCCTGATGAAAAAACCAGACCTACTCTCTTTCCTTCAAGCTCAGCTATGTTCATTGCGTGAAAATTCTTTCAATCGTTTACACTTTTATTGTAATAGCCCGGGTAGGACAAAAACTTTCACAAGCCATGCACTGTGTACATTCTGAAATGAAAACGGGGGTAATAATCCAATCCGTTGCCTTGGTAGTGAGACTGCGACGTTTTTGAGGATGGGTTAAGAAAACGCCAGACTGGCATTGCTCAAGACACTTTCGACATTCAAGTGGGGTTGTACATTTCTTCCGGTCTATAACAATTCTCAACATCTTACCAGAGCCTGTTTAAAACAGGGTTTTCTTTACGGTTCGAAAGAGTGATTGCTTCTTCCGGACAGGTGATTCGGCAGATGCCGCAGCCGTAACACTTGGCAATATCAACTGAGCATCGCTCTTGCTCTAAGGAATAACGTATGGCACCAAAACTACACTGTTTAAGACAATTCTTACAACCCGTGCACTTATCCCAGTTAATTACGGCATAATATTCTGCCCTGAACATTACCTTTGTTCCCAGGCTCATTTCCGTGCGAAAAGCCATACAATCCTGCCTGTCGCAATTGCAAAGGGCAGCTATGAAGGGAGTATTAAACGTCCAGATGGTATGAATCGCACCCTTTTTTTCAAAATCGCTTAAGATCCCCAAAGCCTTTTCAGGCTCGACCTTTTCTGCCTGTCTTACTTCAGGCCCTGTAGAATAGTCAGACCAGAACCCATCAAGAGGGTATCCAAAAAGGCTATCTGGCTCTACACTGAATCCAAAGCATGCTCCCACCTCCTTACCCTTAGTAGCTCTGCGACAAGCACAGGGAACCCTAACGATGGTATTGGTAATATCAAAAATTATTTTTGCATCCTCTAAGGGGACAACCTGACCAAAGTGTTCTTTCTTAAGCTTCCTGGTTAGGAATCTTTTTGCCAGTCCATATAAGATTGAGGACCTCTGCCGCAACCTGTCTAGAATAGCCAGCTTCGCCATATCGCTCTCAACGTTAATAAGAAACTTTTCAATCCACTTTCGACGGCTAAGATCGCTCAGCAGATCTAAAGAATAATTCTTCGCCTGCAAGTACCAGATCTTTCCTTCACCGTGTTTGATACAAAATTCACACATGATAGTTTCCTCAGACAATAACCTTTTAACCCAAAAATTCACAAACAAGAACTTATGGCATCCAAGGGGGTAAAATGCTGGATTCTAGATGTAAATAATTTATTGTCTATTCGACATCAAGCAATTATAGCGAACGACTTAAATAAGTTGACATTCAATAACCTGAATTTGCAAGGTATATTTTCAAAATAGTTATTCGTTAGCTTTAACTAACGTGAAATATATCTTTTTAATAGCTCATCCTTCATTACTTTGCCGGCAGCGTTTTTGGGTAGGGCATCTATAAAGTCAACGGATTTTGGCTTCTTATAGCTAGCCAACCGGGATTTGCAGTATTCAATCACTTCCTGTTCGTCTATGATTTCCCCAGGTTTAAGAACTACAATTGCCTTTACACTCTCTCCCCAATACGCATCAGGCACCCCGATTACTGTAGCTTCCAGAATGAGAGGATGCTGATGAAGTACTGCCTCAACATCAGCAGGGTAGATATTTTCCCCTCCACTTACAATCAATTCTTTTTTCCTGCCGGTTAGGTAAAGATATCCATCTTGGTCGACTCTGCCTATGTCTCCCGTGCAAAGCCAACCTTCTCTTAAAACCTCTTTGGTAGATGCTGAATTATTATAATATCCTTTCATCACGTTAGGTCCCCTGCATACAATTTCCCCTATCCTTCCTGAGGGAAGCTCTCTGCCATTTTTACCTACAACTTTTATCTTAACACTCATCATTGGTTTTCCCACACTGGCAATCTTATCCGGAGGGTCATTGGGTTTTAAGATTGTTACCCCGGGGGAGGATTCGGTTAGCCCATAGAGATCGAAAATACCGGCATGGGGAAACATCTGAGCTATTTCACCCTTCATTTCTGGAGAAACAGGAGCTGCCCCTGTAACAATCCTTTTAACAGTGTCTTTGTGGTAGCAGTCTTTATCTTTAAGATCTAATAGAGCTGCATACATGGTGGGAGTTTGCGTTATGGAAGTAACTTTGCATTTCGTGATAAGTTCCATCGCTTGTACTGGATCGAAACGTTTCGAAGTGATAAAAATAGCCCCTGTAAAAATATAAGCAAAAATTCTTCCCAAGGTAGAAGAGTGAAACATCGGGGTTAATGCCAGTTCCACATCACTTTCTTCCATTTGGTAGGCAATGGTGTAATTGATTGTATTCCAAATATGATTTTTATGGGTTAAGATAACACCTTTCGGTTTTCCCGTGGTTCCAGAGGTATAAATGATAAACGATTCATCTTCTGCTTTCACTTTTATGTCAGGTTCATGGTTGGACTGATTATGATAGAGATTGTAAAATTCTCCCACCTTCTGAGGCTCTTTTCCCACAGTTATGAAGTGTTCTACTTTTGACAATCGGGGCCTCAATTGGTTAAGAGTAGATTCAAATTCCTCTCCTATGATAAGTGTAGTCGCATCAGAATTTTCAATAATATCGTAAAGTTCCGGGAGAGTCAGTCTAAAGTTGAGAGGGATGCCAACAATACCTGCCTTAGTAAGGGCAAAGTATATTTCTACCAGTTCAACACTGTTATGCATCAGGATAGCAATTCTACTATTTTTACCAATACCACTACATAAGAAGCCATGGGTAAGCTGATTAACTCGGGAATTTAGTTCTCGAAATGTCACCTGTTTACCATCACAGATTATGGCAACTTTATCAGGAAACTCATGAGCACTCTTGGTAAGTATGCTCCCTATGGTAGGATTCATACCCTGCACCTAATAGTTTTTTGAGGTTTATATTTTGGTGCTAATGATAATATCCTCTCACCTTCCTCTTTCTTTCCCCTCTTGATACACCCCTTACCATAAATATCACACTTCTTATTAAGCTCTTCCCAAGCAAGCTGTCTTTGGTGAGAGGAAAGATAGTTTTCATCCAATAGTTTTGCCAGGGCTCTAATCCGAAAACGGTCTTGCCTTTGCACTCTTTTAGAAAGTTGATCAGCATGACCTCCCCGCTTGACAATCAAAGGAGTATCTATCAGGTAGACAGGATATTGTGCTGATATACGCAGCCAGAGATCGTAGTCTTCACATGCCTCAAGTTCTTTATCAAATACTCCTACATTTTCTAAGAGACGACGAGCAATCAGCACGGAAGAGGGGCTTATGATGCAGAGGGGCAAGCAGTGTTCAAAAATCATGCCCGAATATTTCCTGTGCTTCTTCATGGGATTGACTCTCACCCCTTTTCTAATCCATACCTCTTCGGTATAGCATATAAGGGCTTCCGGGTGGCTTTCCATAAACTTCATTTGCAAATAAAGTTTATCTTTAAGCCACAGATCATCTGAATCGAGGAAGGAAATATAATCACCCTGAGC
>WTBG01000079.1 GCA_013139225.1 Deltaproteobacteria bacterium | reverse complement strand
TTGCATTTAGTCCGATGGCAACACCTGAATAAGAGATTTCATGTAATGTCTTTATCTCAGATTTCATGTCAGGGAATTCAATCCAGATCAGCTTGTGATTATCAGGAGGGGGTGGACTGTCATATTTCGCCTGATGAACATCAGGAAGGGAAGGGCGGCCAGCAGAGACTTCTGGGAGATAATCACCACCAACCCATGTATGAAGTTTTACGGTAATTTCAGTGACGATTCCATTACTGCCTGCACCACATCTCATTATACCCATCAGGTCAGGCCCGGGTCCATACTCCCAGAAGTCACCCGCATTTGGAAGACATCGGGAGCCAATATCTAAGATTTCGCCGTCCGGCAAAACCATACGTACACTTATGAGATTTCGATTGAGTTGGCCATATTTTAAATCTGTCTGCCAGAGTCCGGCAAATGAGAATTGCGAAGAAAGTTTGCAAAGTGAAGTAGCGAGAGGGGCACCACCATTCCACAGGCCTTTCTTCATGGCTTCAGCCTGGAGTTGAGCATAATCTACATAAGCCTGTAGCGTGGCAGCCATATTATCTTCATCAATATTGAGCACCTTATTCATTCTTGACACATGTATGCAAAGTGTAGGTGCTGGAGTAGTAACGCTACAGAAAACTTGGCCATTGGTGAAGGGGAGGAATGGTATCTTGTATCGGTTACAGATTTTAACAATTGCCTGTACTTCTTCTGTAGTTGAAGGGAGAATGACACAGGCAGGTATGGCAAAGGGGTCCTTTGCGTATTTTCTCAGAAAACTTTGTCCATCAATAGAAAACTTGCTGTAGGTTTCTATAACCGATCGCTGTTGGGAGATCCAGCGTTCACCCACGACAGATTTTAGAGCGTCAAAAACTTCTGAATCTAACTTATTTGGGATAACTTTCTTCTTTTCATTCATCACAACACTTCCTAAGAATTAATTAACAGAGAACACAGAGTAGCAACCAAAGCAATTAGAATCAGTACAGGAAGAATGAAACCAAACTTGATTATCTTGTAAAAGTCAAAAATCGAGTCACTCCCGCGGAAGCGGGAGTCCATAACAAACTGAAATCACTGGATTCCTGCTGGAGTTTATCCCGTACTTGATACGGGGCAGGAATGACAAATAAGAAACAAATTGGACTTTTATAACCAGGTTTCATGTATTTTTAAATGAACTTCAATAGCACAAGAGATTATCCACTTGGTTACATCCTTTAACGAAAATTCTTTTTGAAAAGATAGAGCATTCCTCTGTGAACTCTGTGGTTTTATATTTCAAATGGCCCGCATAACAAGTTCAGTGATATCATATAGCTTAAGAGGGTTGTTCATTTGAGCAAGAGCATCAGACATATTCTGCTCACAAAAGGGACAGCAGGTAACAATTCCTTCAGCACCAGTCTTCATGGCTTCCCCAATCCTCTTTTTTGCTGTTTCTACAGCAAATTCAATAAAAGCGGTTCTGACTCCACCACCACCTCCACAACACCATGCTTGATCCTTTATCCTTTCCATTTCTACCAGTTTTATACCCGGTATGGAGCTCAAAACATTCCTGGGTTGCTCATAAATTCCACAATGCCTTCCCAAGTGACATGGGTCGTGCCAAGTAAGGACTAGAGGGATCTCTTTGGTGAAGACAAGTTTCCCCTGCTTTATAAGGTGATCTAAGTACTCTACTGTGTGATATACTTTATACTCTATTTTTGAAGTGCCTGGTACTTCTGGATAGTCAAATTTAAGGACTCTATAGCATCCGGCACAAGAAGTGACAATTTCTTTGATTCCCCTTTTGTTGAAGAGCTCAAGATTTCTGTTGGCGAGATCCACAAATGTCTTTCTATCACCAATTCTGGCTACAGGACTTCCACAGCAAATCTCCTGGTTGCCAAAGATACCGAGATCGACTCCAGCTTTGAGCATAATCTGAGCCGTGTTTTGAGGAACTTCCCTTAGCGAAAGGTCAAGTGCGGCAGTACAGCCCACAAAATATAATGTCTCAACCTCCTCTGTGCTTGCGTCTTTTAACTTTATTTTTTTTGCCCAGCTGGCTTTTTTTGCTCTCGGCTGCATCCAGGGATTATCATACTGCTTAATACTATTAATGAGACCCTTATGTGCAGGCATTGGGCCTATGCCATCTTCTACCAATTTGGCACGAAGACATTCTGTTACCTTCAGAGGTTCCTTGTCCTGCAGTCGCTGGCAGTTAATTTCACAGGCACCGCAGGTAGTACATAGATAAGCAATCTCTGCCAATTCGGGGGCATCCTCATAATCGAAGTCACCTTCAAGAAGAGCTCGGGCGATGTGCATTTTACCCATTCCAGAGTAGGCAAAAAACCGGAACTCACCAAAGGCAGGACAAATTTCAGAGTATTCAGCACTCTTTACATTCCACCCCCAGTGATTTTGGCACCAGTTGCAGCGTGCGCATCCCCAGACTTGATCTTTATAATCTTCTAAGGTTTTTTCGAAAAATTTCTTTTCCATAATGAATATCTCTTAAAAACAAAGTTTGCCTGGATTCATAATATGATGCGGATCTATCTCGTCTTTAAGTTCTTTGAGCTTTTTGGTGTATGTTCCTGTTCTCTTATACATCATCTCTGCCCAGTCACCATATGGTCTGTCAAAAAATGCACCCATTTTTATTAATTCTTCACTGCAGCTGAAATACAGGTCCCTTACTTGTTTTACTTCTTCAGGATTTGAGATGTCACAGTGGAAATCAAATTCAAGGTGGACTGCTCTTCCCCTTTCTATGGGAAGCAGATAACCGCCAATGTGTCTGATGGAGTAATTGTGTTCTTCAGAAGCCTTATGGATAATCGATTCAAATTCCGGAACACGTTTTAGGGGAGATTTAAAGGAGAGGCTATGAACGGATCCTTTAAAACAGAATTTTTTAAGTATGTCCCATGGTCTAATCAAAAGCCCCGAAAAGTATTCATCGGCGTTTTCTAGAGGGGGGATAGTGGAAAAGACATTTATGTTTAACTTAGAAGAAATGTTCATTAGGGCATCTTTTTCATAGCTAATCTTTTCCTCCGGGAACCTTGGTGAACCAGTTAAACAGATAATGAGAACCCATGGAGGCAACACATCGATAAGTTCTTTAAAATGCTCAGAGGGTACATTTCTGGTTGGGAATTCTTGGGGAATATTCCAGTCTTTACAAAATAGTGAAGCGAGGTTAAATCTATTTAAAAGGAAACACTCAAGCCCGATTTCCTTTCTTTGAATTTGCTTAATAGCTTCAAGGCTGTCCGTAAGGGAAGAGAAAGGGATGAAGAAAATCTCCCGAAGTTCAGGAAGATACTCTACTTGAAGAGCCATTTTGGTCATTATACCAAAAGTGCCTTGTGCTGCTGTGAAAAATCGGTAGAGTAGAGCTCTTACTGGCCCCATATGTGATCCCGGCCTTCCGCCTGATGCCCAGAGCCCTGTACGGAACAAGTCTCCTTCCGGCAGAATGATTTCTGTGTCTAGCATTAAATCATTACCGTATTCAAAACTGGCTGCTGCCAGCGCAGGATCCCTCTCCAGAGTGCTTGAAAGCACAGTCCGTTTAGGAGAAACTCCCAAGGGAATCATTGCTCTTAATTTATTTTTGTTAAGTTCATCCTGAAGCTGTTCATAGGTAACGCCGGGTTCTACCACAACAAACCAGTTCTCTTCATCAATGGAGAGTATCTTGTCCATTTTTGAAAGATTAATGATGATGCCACTATTACTGGGAATAGTGGCGCCATAAAAATTTAAACCTGAACTGAAAGGGATAAGGGGAGTTTTAGTCTGGTTGGCTAACCTTGTGATCTCTTGAATTTCTTCTGTAGATTGAGGAAATATAACAAAATCGGGCTTGGCGGGAGAGACAAAACTTTGATCTTTTGAATATTTAACCAGTGTTGCCTGATCATCAAAGACGTTTTGTGGTCCAACAATCTTTTCAAGTTGTACCTTTAAAGTCATGGCATGGCTTTATAGATGTTTATTGCGATTTAGAAACATCAATGGGATCCAACCCGTTCATCTGTCTAAGCTGGTTTATAGCTTCTATCACTGGCGGGGGCACGGCTTGAAGTTCTTCTTTCGTGAATATTTGTCTGCCAGGTGAACAGACTCCGTTGGGATCAAAAACCTTTCTCAGTTTTCTCATAAACAGGTGCACATTAGGTCCCATCTCGGGGAAAAAAGAAGTAAGTGGTTCAAAACTGGCTCCGAAGGCAGTGATACCGGGACCAATTTTCTTGCCAATTGTTTTTCCTATACTAAACATCATAAGCTGTTGTGCCTGCTGTAAAGATTTTGGATCAATAGGGTTTGGATAAACATCAGCTTCTGTAAAAAAGTTTCTGCCGCAGGGATCAGAAGCGTAAAGGAAGGGGGTAGTATCAACCCCGCCACGGTCTGTAATATAAGTTTCCCCAATTGTATTGATAGCTTCACTCCAGATCTCCTGAGCGTCCTTTCCAACCGCAGGGACACCACTTAAGAACCAGGTATCTAAATAGGAATAACGGCTCATGCGATAACCGCAGACGTGTCGGATACAATCCAGATTCCAGGTTGCAAGCACTTTTAATACTTCAGGTTTATGGTCTTTTGAAAGTAGTGTGCCCCCTGTTTCTTTAATAATCTTATTTATAACCTTGTCTGCATAATCTAGCTGTTTATGAGAGGTAATCCCTGTGCAGATGACATAGAAATTATAAGGCGGAAAGAAATTTTCCTTAGTACGTTTAATTGTTTGCTCTTGCGTTGTAGAACAGTAGTAGGTGTTATAAATTCCTGCTGCATTGAGACCTATACCGATACCGGAATGAGCAACCTCTCGCAGTGCCTTTATTTCACTATCGATGTCATTGTATTCTACCCAGTAAAGCCGATGAAGTTTGGGAGGTGGTGCGTGGTCATATTTATCTTCACGATAGGTACGAATAGAAGGACGACCAGCAGGTGGTTCAGGAAGCTCTTTTTCGCCTGCCCAGGGATGGAGTTTAGTTGTTAATTCGGTGATGATACCCAGTGTTCCAGCGCATCCTCTGAATAAACCGTAAATGTCCGGTCCAGGTGCATATTCCCAGAAATCATCTACAGAATCAACGCTACTCGAGCCTGTCTTTAGAATCTCACCATCTGGTAATACCATTTTGAGACTAATGATGTTTTTCCCAAGGGTTCCATATTTCATGCTTGTTTGGTAAAGTCCTGCAAGAGCTGTTTGGGATGATATTTTGCATAGAGAAGTTGATAAGGGTGTGCCCCCATTCCATAGACCAACCTTCATAGCATCTGCCTGGAGCTGTCCATAATCGACATAGGGTTGGATTTTTGCCGCCATAGTCTTGGTATTGATTTCTAAAATCTTATTCATCCTGCTGAAATGGATGAAGATAGTAGGGACAGGTTTAGTAGGATAGTTGGCGATACCCAACTGTCCGTTAGTAAAGGGAACGAAAGGAATTTTATGTTTATTGGCCAAACGGACTATAGCTTGTACTTCTTCGGTAGTGGACGGAAGAACTACACAGGCTGGAATGTTTGATGGGTCTTTTGCATGTTTTTTCAGGTAACCTGTAATGTCTATAGAAAATTTACTATAAGTTTCAAGAATAGCTCTCTCCTGAGTTATATATTCTTTGCCAACAATATCTTCTAAAGACAGGTAAACCTCAGGAGGAAGGTATTGAGGTTCAACTTTTTTCTTAGCTTCCATATGACGTACCCTTATTAATTTAAGATTTCAACATTGCTTAAGCTTTGCTTAAACAATGTTCAGGTATACTTTGCCAGGGTTCATAATGCCTTTTGGATCAAATTCATCTTTCAGTTGTTTGATTTTATGATGATAGTTTGATGCTTTCTTATATGTCAATTCTGACCAGATACCGTAAGGTCGGTCATAAAGGGCTCCTTCTTCGAGTAAATCTTTGCTTGATTTGTTCCAGAGCTCATCCACATTCTTGGTTTCTTGTTTGTCTTCCAAATCGCAGTGTAAATCAAATTCAATATGAACTCCTCTTCCTCGCTCGAGGATGAGAAAATACCCTCCCATATCTTCACCAGGATAGTTTCCTTCTTTTGCAAGTTTAAGCATTAATCTTTCCATTGAAGGTAATTTGTCAAAAGGAACCTTAAAGGACAAATCATGAACAGACCCTTTATAGCAGAATTTTTTGAGTATTCCCCATGAGCGCAGAGATTCCTCTAAAAAGATCTGGTTGGTTTCTGGATTGTCTGGGAGGGATTCTAAAAGTTCCAGCCCCATATCTTTGCATATTTGACGTAAGGCTTCTTCTTCATAGGCAACTTTTTCTTCAGGGAAGTTGGTGGAGCCGGTTAATCCAATGGCAACGGTCCAGGCAGGGAGGGACTTTAGTAGTTGATCAAATTTAGACGATGCAACCTTTGTTGTGGGAAAAGATTCGGGTACTTTCCAGTCATCTGTTAAAAGAGCGGATAGATTAAATCTGTTCAAGCCAAAACATTCCCAGCCAATTTCCTTCATTTGAATCTTTCTAAGTGGTTCGATGACTGATTCAAGATTATCAAAACATAGAAAAAAGTATTTCCTTACTGGGGAAAGATGTTGAACACTGATAATAAGCTTGGTAATGATACCCAGGGTTCCTTGTGCGCCGGTCCAGAAACGAAAAGGCATATTTACTCCCGGACCAAAATACCCCCCAGGTCGGCCTCCAAGATTCCAGCAGCCTGTTTTGAATAATTCTCCATCTGGTAGAACAATCTCCATATCCATCAGAAGATAGTTGCCATATTCAAAACTGGCAGCAGCCATAACAGGATCGCGTTCCAGATAGCTTGAGAGGACAGATCGATTAGGGGGAATGCCCAAAGGAACCATCAGCCTCAATCCCCTTGGCAGCAAGTTATCTTGGAGTTGTTTATAGGTAACACCCGGTTCGACAATGACAAACCAGTCTTCTTCATTAACCTCTAATTTGTTCATTCGGCTCAGATTCAAGATTATTCCTCCCCGTTGAGGAATTGTGGCACCATGAAGATTAAGACCTGAACTATAGGGTATTACTGGAGTGTTGGTTTGATTGGCTAATTTTATTATTGCTTGAACATGTTCAACTTTCTGAGGAAATATGACAAAATCTGGTTTGGATGGTGGAGCGAAGCTCTGATCGTGGGAATATGCCGTAAGTGTTTCTGAATCATCCTTTACAAACTCAGGATGGACAATTTTTTCAAGGTCATTTTTTAAGCTCATTATACCCCATCTTTCATTTATAAAATAATTGTTTTTTGTTGTTATGGCATATTGTATTTCACCTTCCTCTGTGGAAGGGTTTATAGAGAATAATTGAGGGAATGCTTTGATTTCTCGCATCCAGTCAAGGGTTAAGAAGTATCATTGATTTACTGTGTTTGCAAGTAAAAAAAGGAGTGACTGGTTAACCACCTCCTTAAGAGAATAAAGACATACTTCAAAAAAGATAACTACTCCTAAACATAGTGGTTAAACCCAGATTTTGCAGTAGGTATCGTAGCGA
>WTBG01000056.1 GCA_013139225.1 Deltaproteobacteria bacterium | reverse complement strand
CAGGAAAAGATGAAGAAAGCGCTTATCTTAAACGCCATTAATCCTCAGGTTGGTGGTGTGCTGGTTCGCGGTGAAAAAGGCACAGGTAAATCAACTGCTGTCAGGGCACTGGCTGAGCTTTTGCCGGAGATAGAGGTGGCTAAGGGATGTCCTTTTAACTGCAATCCTAGGGATATCTCCGATATGTGTCCCCACTGCAGGGAAAAGGTCCTGTCTTCCCAGCAGGGAAAGGGTAAAAACGGCATAAAAATTGAGAAGCGGAGAATTCGGGTAGTTGACCTTCCTCTTGGGTCAACAGAGGACAGGCTGCTTGGGAGCCTTGATATTGAAACGGCGATTAAGGAGGGAAGGAAGTCTTTGGAACCGGGTATTCTGGCAGATGTCCACCGTGGAATCCTCTATGTGGATGAGATCAACCTGCTTGATGACCATGTGGTTGACATCCTTCTTGATAGTGCAACATCCGGTGTAAACGTGGTGGAGAGGGAAGGCATCTCATTTGCCCACCCATCCCGTTTTATTTTAATTGGCACGATGAATCCCGAAGAGGGAGAACTCAGGTCACAGTTGCTTGACCGTATTGCTTTACATATTCCGATAGAAGCCCTTCATAATGTTGATGAACGGGTAAAAATTACTCTGCTTCGCAACAGGTTTGAGAGAAATCCTGAAAAATTTCTCGAAGAATACGAGCCCGAGAATGAAAAACTGAGAAAAAAGATCAAAAAGGCCCAGAAACTTCTCAAGGACATCGCTATTGATGAGCGCACCCGGATGCTCATTTGCAAAATGTGCAAAGAGCTGGATGTAGAGGGCCATCGCCCGGATATCATGCTGGCAAAGACTGCAATGACCCTGGGGGCATACCACGGCAAAAAAGAAATTGGCCAGCAAGAGATAAAGGAAGCCGCTGAGTTTATCTTGCCATTCAGGATTAGAAAAAATCCCTTTGGTGAGGAAGAGCAGAGAGAAAATATTTTTGATGATATCATTGACCAGATTTCAGAGGAGTTGGACAGAGAACCTCCGCCCATGGACAATCAGGATGACACCGAGCTGGAAGACACGGAGGATGCGGAGGAGATAGAAGGTAAGGTTCACAAGATGGGCAAGCCAATTGAAGTTCCCAAGGATATCAATAAGAGGAAACGGGACAGAATAGTGAGGTCCGGGTCAGGAAAAAGGATGAAAACCCTCTCCACCGGTAGAAAAGGCCGGTATCTCAAATCAAAAATTCCTAAAGAAGACACCACTGATATTGCTTTTGATGCCACAGTGAGGGCATCTGCGGTCCATCAAAAGCGCAGAAAAAAAAACTCTAAAATCCGCCACGCACTCATTATCAAGAAAGAAGATTTAAGGGAAAAGGTTCGCCAGAGTAAAGTCTCCACCCTGATAGTGCTTGCCGTTGATGCCAGTGGTTCCATGGGTGTGATGAACAGGATGGAATCGGCAAAAGGAACGGTCTTTTCTTTACTGATGGATGCCTATCAGCATCGGGACAGGGTTGCTATGGTCGCTTTCAAGGGGAAAGACGGCCATATTCTCCTGCCTCCCACCAGTGGTGTTGAACTTGCCAAAAAGCTTTTAGTAAATCTCCCCACGGGAGGTAAAACCCCCCTTGCTGCAGGTATTATGAAAGCGCTTTCTCTCATCAAAAATGAGAAGCGAAAAGATCCCACCGTGGTACCCATGCTGGTGCTGATCACTGATGGGAGGTCCAATATCTCTATCGTTGAGGGAGCAGATCCTATGAGTGAGATAGAAAAATTGGGAACGATGGCACAGGAAGAGGGCGTCCATTCCATTGTGATTGACTCAGAGGTTACCAGGCAGAGAAAATTTGTTGGTTTTACCTTTGAATTTGCTAAAGACATTTCAGAATATTTTGGTGCAAAGTATTTTCGTCTTGATAAGCTCAATGAGGTTACCCTGGGAAATGTAATTACCATGGAAAAGAATCTCCTGGTAGAAACTCTTCAGGGAAGAAAAGCCAATTGAATACATGTTACCTGTGTTGTTTGTTTTGTCAATTATATACTAAGTTCATTATTGATAACAGTAGCATTGAGGAGTTTTGGGATTCAGGCATTGCGCATTAAGAAAATTCCTCAATTCCTGAGGTTTAGGAATATCCTGCTGTAAAGGGTGGCCTGGCTTTTATATGGCACGAATGTATTGTAGGAGATTGAAAAATGCATGATGTTCACAGGGATTCACTTATTGCTAAAGGGAAGAAACGAAAAGTAAAAAAAACCGATCATGCTCATTCACACGATGAACATGCAGATTCTCATGGTGATGATCACGGTCACGCACATGGTGAAAAAGATCATGGCGTTCACAGTCAAACAGGCCATTCCCACGACGATGATACACATCATCATGACCATGAGAATGATCACTCTGACCCTCATGGCCACGACCACGATCATGATGATTCTGCGTATGAGGAACACGATCACGATACTCATGTCCATGATCATGAACACAAATCTTTTGAGGACCGAGCATTTGCTCATGTACACGAGCATGGTCACAATTTCTATCATGCGCATCATCACACTCATAATCCCGAGCATGTAAGTATTACCCATAAGATTTTTCGGGATCCGGTGAGAGATTGGTTTGGCGCAGCATTGATGGGATTGCTTATCGTGGTAGGATATCTCAAATTGTTGCCCGGACACTTGTCAGATGGGATGCTGGTTTGTGCTGCTGTAATTGGTATTTTCCCGGCACTGAAAAACGCTCTCTTTGATTGTATTTATAAACGGGAATTTCGTTTTGAACTGCTGGTAGGTGTTTTATTGCTGGTAGGGCTTTTCTTGGGGAGATTTCTGGAAGTGGCGCTCATTTCCCTGCTGCTTCTCATCGGAAGTTTTATGCGGCTCAATTTTTCATGGAAGGACTAACGACCGATGCATGATATTGCACGAGATGCTATAGTTGGTAAGGAATTAAATGTAGGTCTTCCCTGTCGGGAAAGCCGTTTTGATAGATTCATTGAACGCTACTGGGAATTTAGCAATCCTCTCGCCTGTGTTGTTTTGATCGTATGTGCATGGGTGAATGGTGAGACAACCCCTCTGGGTATGTATTTCGCTCTTTCTGCAGCGGTGCTCTCCGGATATCCCATCGTCAGAAATTCTGTTGCATCCACCATAACCAATAAAAAGTTGAATGCCGAAGTTCTTGTTACCTGTGCCCTGATTGCCTCAATCTGGGTAGGTGAGTATCTGGCGGGTGCTATTGTGGTTCTTATGATGAACGTCGGTGAACTTTTGGAAGATATCACCATTGCCAAAACTGGTGAAGCCGTTCGCTCCCTGATGGAACTGGAGGCCGAGACTGCCCGGGTGATTCGAGATGGAAAAGAGATGGAGATCGACATAGATGAGGTACGTGTTGGGGATCTGGTGCTGGTGAAGCCGGGTGAAAAGATCCCTATTGACGGAAAGATTAAGGAGGGGCGGGGAGAAGTAAATCAGGCACCCATTACGGGAGAGTCCACCCTTATTACCAAAGAGGTTGGAGATGATGTCTTTGGGGGAACCCTGAATCAGGTGGGAGTGCTGAAGGTAGAAGTAACGCGTGTTGCGACAGAAACAACCTTATCAAAAATCATAGACCTGGTACATAAGGCACAGGCGGCTAAGCCTCCTATAGAGCGGATAGCAGACAGTTTTGCAAGTTGGTTTACGCCAATCATGCTATGCCTGGCATTCCTGGTTTGGCTGATAACTGGAGAGGTGCTCCGTGCGGTGACAGTCCTGGTAGTGGCATGTCCGTGTGCCTTGGTTATTGCGACACCTACTGCGGTGGTTGCTGGTATTGGCAACGCTGCCCGTCGGGGGATCCTTATCAAAGGAGGGGCAATACTTGAAGTAATAGGGAAACTAACAACATTTGTATTTGATAAAACAGGTACCCTTACCTATGGTGCTCCGACTGTTCGCTTTACACGGAGTTTTGGAAGCGTTTCTGAAAAAGAAGTCCTGAGTCTTGCGGGTACTGCAGAGAAACATTCAGAGCATCCTCTCGCTGAGTCAATTTTAGCGCGTTGCCGTGAAGATGAGGCATGGCCATTTGAGCCGGAAAAAACAGAGGTTATTGTGGGAAGGGGTATTGTTGCCAGGAAAGATGGCAAGGAAATCATTGTGGGAAATGAACGCTTATTTATGGAGAAAGGGATCGCCCTTACTTCTGATGCCAAAACGTTTTTGGATGATATGTCTTCCTCGGGTTCAACAGGCATACTGGTCGGCCATGAAGCTCAGATTATTGGTGGTATTGGAATTGCGGATGTACTTAAAGCGGATGTACACCAGTCTATACAGGATATAAAGAAGCTTGGAATAAA
>WTBG01000218.1 GCA_013139225.1 Deltaproteobacteria bacterium | reverse complement strand
TGTCCTTTTGCCATCCAGTATCCTTACGTTACCAAGAAGCCCTCATTCACTTACAGCGATGTTGCCTGGAGGAAGTATGTCGGTTTGGCTGATGAGGAACTTACGGTTACCTTCCCCTACCAAAGCCTACTTCGGTGTATTGAATATCTGCCTTCAGTAGCTGATGCATATAAGAAATATGGAGAGATAGTTGAGGAATGAATAATTACTTTAATATTTTTGTATTTGGGTGTTTTTTCTTCCATTTTTCCCACACTGTATCTTTAGAAGGTACCTTTTCAAGCCACCTTTTGAAATACTTCCCCTGGATACCCATTAATCCTTTTCTATAAGGGTACCAGAGAGTCTCTGTCTCCCTATCATATAATACAAATGTATTTTTATATGTCCAACCTGAAGGAACAAGGGTCAATGTCTGACCATCTATCCGGCGACTGTACACAGCCGCTAAATTTACTAATGGTCAGTAAGCTGCTGCAATTGGCTTTGAACCTATTGTGCTGTTTGCAATCTCATGCCTTGAGAGTTTAGGAACAGAATAAGCCTGTGCATTTGAATTCTCAGTAATACCGATAATTCTCATATCCGAAGGTGCTTTTAAAGAATCATTCCTTAAGGAATTATCATCCAGAGGAGTAATGGCATTTTTTCCCAACCCGTACTGAAAATTTTCAGGCTTAAATCCGATCGAAACTGCTTGAGTTATATCCCACTGCTCTCCTCTTCTGTCTACAATATAGGTTTTATCTTTTCTATTTACAACAAAAGGAAAGTTGTCTCCTACTCCTTCCTGTGGATTGCTATTCTGTTCTGGATTAACTGTTAGATAATCATTGAGGAATGTCTCCATTAAATCTTTTATAGAAGATCGTACCGTTTCTTCCAGTTCTCTTTCTTTCGCTGTACCTGTTTTTATTTTTGACCATGTTATCGCATCGAAGCTAAGGTCCGGGCTACTTCCTAAATAGACTAACTGTTTTAGCTCAACCAATGATGAGTAAGCAAAAACACCAAGTCTGTTGTAAGCTGTATTAATCTTTATTAGTAAGTATGGTTTAAGAGTGGGGAAATTTTTTAGAGGTATTATTTCAATACCAGCCGTCTCAAGTTTTAGTTCAACATCTTTTTGTATCTCGTCTTTGGTGAGTGCATTTTTTTGGACTTCCTGGGAAAATACTTTAACTACAACCAATATGCTTTTAACACCACGCAATGTATCTTTAGCATCAGTAACATATTCTGCTTTCACAGACGGCAGAGTCAGTATTATCAAAGCTGCTGTTACAATTAAAATAAACTTTTTTGTATTCCTCATGTCTTAACTCCTCTTATAGTTTTCTGCTTCTCTTTAAGTCTTTTTTTGCATGATAAGCATTTCTCTTATGTTAATAACTGGGATTCCATTTATCTCCTAATACTTCCAATATTAAAACAAAATTGAAGGATTAAATGTTCCCGATATTAATTTATAAATGACGCAAATTAACACTTATATACTTCGACTGGGAAGTTGAGAGTGGGAACTTTTTCGATGTTATTTTTGTTCTAAAAGATATCAGCAGTAAGAAGATATTTCAAGAAATCAAAAAAGGCAATATGGGTTTAATTGTAATCATACTATTTGTTCTCATTGTGAATACTCTCCTTTGCATGCAGGGGTCCTTCATAAAGTTCCCCCAAAGACACATAGAATGCGCCAGATGCACCACAAAGGGCTAAGTCATGAAATACAATACGCTAAAAAGAAAGTATGCCCCTGTAGAAGAGACGAAGTTGGATTTCTCTGCTGAGGAAGTGAGTGAAAAAGACTCTCTTCGGCTGGTTTTAATAGATATATCTCACCAGACAGAACAGAAAGATTCTTCACCCCCTTCCTGTTTTGTTGATGAGGAGGGGAGATCCGAAACACTCTTTGAAGAGAACAAACTATATTCTGATTCACAGGGTGGAGTAAACTCTTCATTGAGTATCTTTTTTAAAACCATAAATAGATTTCCCCTGCTCAATGAGATAGAAGAACAAGCATTGGCACAGCGGATCAAGGAAAGTGAGCAAGCATGTAAAAACCAGATTATTATCTGGAACCGTCTCCATAAGCATACCTTCCTGAAGAGATTTTCTTTCAGGCAGTTAAGAGATATTAGCACAAAACTGTACCAACTTGATGAATCATTCCGGGTATTTGATAAGGTAGTTATGTGGGAGAAGGAGCGAAAAAAAATAAGCTGTACGCTTAAACGGCAAGCACTGCGAGTCCACGCGAAACAGGTTCTGCAGGGACAATTGTATAAGGTTGAATCAAAGATTTCCAAATGCATAGCGGAGATACATCTCAGCAAGACAACGGTCAGAAGAACGGTAAAACATCTTCAAAAAATTGCCAAGAGTAAAAAGTGCATGAGAAAACAACAGACAAGTGAGAGGGAACTGGAGGAAACGCTGAGTAAAATCTCTCACCGTGTAAAGGAACTTAAGCTATTGAAAAATCAAATGGTACAATCAAATTTACGGCTCGTAATCAGAATATCTAAAAATTATATCCATCATGGGCTTGCTTTACCTGATTTGATTCAGGAGGGTAATTTAGGTTTGATCAGAGCTATTGACACCTATGACTATCGAAAAGGGCATCGGTTTATTACCTACGCCACCTGGTGGATTAAACAAGCTATG
>WTBG01000064.1 GCA_013139225.1 Deltaproteobacteria bacterium | reverse complement strand
CTGCTTCAAGGCTTCCCTGAAATCAGCAATGGCTTCATCCCAAAATTCTCCGGAAGTAAATGAACATCCCCTCTCATAGAAATTCCACCACCGCTCTCGAAAAAGCCCCCTGGTTACACCATAAGTCCTTCCTTCCTTGATGTAAGTATCCTTCCCTTTAGGAGAAGAACCATGCTGGCAATTGATAACAATAAGGAGAATAATCAGAGAAGAAGGCAGGATAAATCTTTTAAGAATCATCAAGAGATGTAACATCAAAAACTCTCACTATTTTTGGACGCAGATTCACCCCGTAAGATAATTGGCTTAGCACTTTTATTATATCAAAAAAGTCCTGACATGTTTGAAGGATAGATAGAATTTTAAAAATATCTAACGGGGTAAACGCAAATTGCTAAGATTTTAAATATCAATATGGAAAGGAGATGTTGCTATTGTCCCCTTAATGCAAGAACTATCACCAACTTATTAGAATCCTTAATTCTTATTTTCGAGTTTTAAGTTTCAAAACCAACATTAACTTAATATGTCAGGTTGGTTGTGCACCTATTCACCTGCCTCTCCCTTTCTGTAAGGCTACTGGAAAAGGGTAAAGCAATATTTATACGGCAAGGAAGTCCTTTTGCGAAACCATCATATTTAGAAAGCTATGCACTTTCTGCGCGAATGTCCCCTTCTATTACCTCTTCAATTCCAGCCAAATTATCGATAACCTTTTCTAAGCCTGCAATTACACATGACATTCTTTCATAATCTATTTTGTCTGGAGTATCCTGGGCAGTGTGATAATAAGGATACCTTAAAAATGCAGTATCGGTAACCATGAGTGCGTGATAGCCCATCTTCCAGAAACCCCAGTGGTCTGACCAGAAAATACCAGGAAAGAATCCTGGAAATGCTCCTCCCTCAGATGGGAACTGTGTGTGCCGTCGAAAAGAAAGGATAACTTCTCGAAGTAGCTTGCGAGATGACAGGTTAGAAACGAATCCTATAAAATTTCCCTGTGAAGGGTAGAAAAAACCAAGAAGGGGAAAATAGTGTTGCGATTTTTCTTTATCAGAGTAATAGCCTATTGTTTCTAAAGACAGCATGGCAATGATGTTTTCCTTTCGTTCCTTACAACGCTTTGCGTAAACGTAGCTTCCCATTTTTTTTGTACAGAAAAATGGAGGTTCTTCATTTGCAAAAGCAACAAATCGAATTGTACGTGAGGGACTTTTTGTGGAAAAAGCTCGAGCCAGTGACAGAACACCTGCAATCCCTGAACCATTATCGTTAGCACCCGGGGAACCTAGAAGAGAATCGTAATGGGCACCAACAATAATAATCTTATCAGGTTGATGTAGACCTTTTTTCTCTGCTTCAATGTTATAATAAATTTTGTCTTTTATGCTGTATGCTTGACGTTTAACAGATAAGCCGGTCTTCAAAAATGTTTGTTCTATATAATCAGCTGCGTCATTTAGTTTATCATAATGTTCAAAATTACGTTCTCCAATCTCTACTGCGAGTACTTCTACATGATGCTGGAGTTCGCTACAAATGAAAGCCTCCTCCGGAGTTTCTGGAGGAAGGGCACTTTTGTAATTTTGCCCTGGAAAACTTGTGAGATTATGTAATCCGATCATACATATTATACAAAAGAAAATAGCAAAGATTATGATCAGCAATAAGACATTTTTATTTGCCAATTTCACTCATATGCTTTGAATTGCTCATTAAAGAAAAAGGAGGGGAATAACCCCTCCCTGTTTTGATTCAGACAGATATTATTTAACGGACTTTCTAAGTGCAGAGCCGGCTTTAAATTTAGCAACCTTTCTAGCTGCTATCTTTATGGGTTTCCCTGTTTGAGGATTTCTGCCTGTCCTGGCTTTTCTCTTGGAAACAGAAAAAGTTCCAAATCCTACTAATGTAACTCTGTCGCCTTTCTTCAGTGCTTTGGTGATTCCCTCAATAACCGCATCCAGAGATTTACCCGCTGCCGCTTTTGTTATCTTGGCATCTTTAGCCACTTTTGCCACAAGTTCTGCCTTTGTCATAATGCCTCCTCCTTTCGCTTTAGGTTTTTTACTTCATGATAGAAGAATTTTATAAACACTACTCGACGATTTCCAATATAGTTCTTTTTTTCTGTTTCATGGAAGCTGCATTCAAGAGAGTCCTCATTGCCGTCGCAGTTCTCCCCTGTTTACCAATAATCATCCCCATATCTTCCTTAGCTACACTCAATTCAATAACCGAAGTTCTTTCACCCTCCACCTCCGTAACCTTAACCACATCAGGTTGATCAACCAGTGATTTCGCAATATATTCGATCAATTCTTTCATCTCTCTATCCTCTGCTCTAAGTACGTTAAAGTTATCTCGCTGGAAAACCACTGCATTATGGCACACAACCTTAAAAGAATTCTGGTGCTGATCAAGTCTCTAAATCTCTTTTAGAAAATACCCCACCTTTTCAGAAACCACACCTAAAAAAGTGTGGCTATTACTTAGATATGTATTCCTCTAAAAGTATTTAAGGTTAATATTCTATTGATACCACACTTAAACCATGGAAACAGAACCTTGTCAAACAAACACCCCCTAGCGTGTGCTGAGCATATGATATCATCGGTCTTTAGAAGAGGGGGTTTTAGTGTGACTTACACCTGAGACTGTCGAAAAACCCTAAAACATCAATTTTGCACTTTGTAACTATTTGATTTTATTACACCAAAAATTAAGCAAAATGGCAAATTTGGACTTTTTCGACAGTCTCTTCGCTAATGTGGATTATTTAGATATGTATGATGATAGCGCCTATTTCACTGCTTCTCTTATCATTGG
>WTBG01000388.1 GCA_013139225.1 Deltaproteobacteria bacterium | reverse complement strand
ACAATTACTCTTCTGGGGTCAATGGGAAAAATGGGATGCACTCAATGTTGATGGTCCCGTAAAAAGTCGGGAAACGGACGACAAAGTAAAAAGCTTCAAATTCAAGGCGCGCAAATCCTGAGGAATGAGGCGTACTTACTATACGTCGGCTTGGCCGAGCTCCCTGGCCGACACGAGTGTCAGCTCGGGCAGGCAGCCAGGCAGTAAAAAGCTCCAGATGCGAGGCGCGCAAATTTTTAGGAATGCGGCGTACTTAGTTGTACATCGGCTTGGCCGAGCTCAGCCAGGGAATGATTAAAACTGAAGCGCAACGCAGCAGATGCATTTTTTACGAAGTCGTCAGAATTGAATTTCTATTGCCCTATAGGGACATACCGGAATACAGAGCTCACAAGCAATACATTTATCCTTTAGAAAAGTAACCAGCATCTCTTCTCGATCTACATTTAAAGCACCTGAGGGACAGATGGAAATACAAGCAGTACAGTGGATACATTTTTTCTCATGCCACTTTATATCTTGTGCTAAAGGTTGAACCTCTACACCAAGTCCAGATAGATAAGCCATACCTGTATCCAAAGAGCTTTTCTTCCCAATCATTTCAACTACCAGTCTTCCCTGCTCTTTGGGAGTAATATTAGCTCTTAAGATATTAATCATCAAATCGTGTTCTTTTACCAGATGGTAAGTAATGGGTTGATCTATCATATCTGGTGGGAAAGTGAGCACAACTCGTTTCTTCTTCATCCCTCATCTCCTCCTTTAGTTTGTATCAATTGCTAAATCTTAGGATTTTTAAATCTTGTCTTCGTAATCGCAATTCCTCAATCCCTTAATTCCTAAATCCCCTAATTACCCAAATTATTTACGCCTGGATTTCTTTAATGGCCTCTCCTTTAATAGCTTGAAAGTAACACCAGAATCTGCCGAAGCTAATGGTGCAACTGGTTCAGAGAGTAAAAATGTGCCTTTTCCTATCCAGTTTTTCAGAATGTTTGCAATCTCCCGTGCTTTTGCATAGCTCGATAGGCTACCAGTACGAGCCTTCTTACCATTGACATTAATACTTCCGCTTTTGAGTTGTTTGTAGTTTACTTCCCCCAAACTTCCAGGTTGTACTTGAGGATAAGACTGGCTATAATCTACTATCTGAGCTTTTATATCTTCATCTTTCATGGTTGTATATTTAAGGATCTCTTCATTTAAAATGGGTATGGGAATACCAATCCCCACCGTAAGCGTCCCTCCATATCCAGTAAAACTTGCTCCTTTAAGCCAGTTAGAACTCATCTGTTTGAGGTCTCCCATAACGGCTATAGTTCCTGCGGGTGATGTGGGAATGCCATTTTTACCCCTTTTCACAGTAGGATTGTGCTGGGTTCCATTCCAAGACACATAGCCTATTCCTCCACCCAAAAAAATTCTTGTTCCTATGCCGATGGTTTTATAATAAGGGTCATTAAGAAGGGGCGAGAGCTGACCTGCACTGCAATAGGTTGCATTGCCCAATCTGGGTTGAAGCACCCCCATATAAGTGTATATCACTTTATCAGAAAGATTTACCGCAACGTTATAGTTCTGATAGCAATTGCGAGGATTGAAAAGCACCGCTTCATTTAAATCTTTAATATTAATCCACGTTTCAAGTTTATCACGAGGATAGCAGTCTGTCCCATAGGTAGTGACTACCAATTGAACATCTTTCCCACTTACAAGTTCTTCAATGACATGCCCACCTCCATAGTTGAACTCTCCCGGGAATACGCTATTTTTGGGGTCTTCATCCGGAATAGCTGTTGCTCCTATATAGAGGTCTACCGCAGCAAAACCCCCGTATGCAGGCACATTATTGAGATAAGCAGTTCCACCTCCACATTTTATCCGAGGCCTTGAATGCCCAAAGTTAAAGTAGGCACCCGAAGAGCACATTGGCCCAAAAGTACCCGTTGTAACGACATCAACTTCCTGGGCTGTTTTCCTTACTCCTTTCTTTCCTGCGAGCTCAATCACTTCTTCGGCAGTTACTACCACAGCCTTGCCTTTTTTTATACGTTCATTGATTTCTTTTATCGTCTTTGCCATTTAACCTCTCCCATAATCTTCGAGATAAATTATTAATTAACTTCCATCTTTACTATATTTATCAACCGCAGAGATCGCTAAGATCGCAGAGGTAATAAATTTATTTTGCTGAGTGGGAATTCCAAATCCCACCGGTGAAAAACAATTTATGCTTTTACTTAAATATATTATTCTCAGCGTACTCTGCGATCTCTGTGGTAAATAGTTACCGTTTCCTCTACTGAAAGAGATCTGTTGTTAAATAACGCTCACCTGTATCCGGCAAAATTACCACGATCATCTTATCTTTGTTTTCCACTCTCTTTCCAATCTCCAGAGCAGCCCAAGTGGCTGCCCCTGAAGAAATACCAGCCAGAATGCCTTCCTCTTTAGCCAGTTGCTGAGTAACTTTTCTGGCATCATCATAAGATACCTTTATGATTTCATCAACGAGATCGAGTTGTAGTACTCCCGGGATGAATCCCGCTCCAATACCTTGAATCTTATGGGGACCTGGTGTACCACCCGACAAGACAGGGGAATCCAGTGGTTCTACGGCAATTGCCTTAAAGCTTGGCTTTTGCTTCTTTATAAACTCTGATATCCCTGTTATAGTACCTCCTGTTCCCACACCAGCAACAAGTATATCCACCTTACCGTCTGTATCATTCCAAATTTCCATAGCTGTAGTCTTTCGATGAATCTCGGGATTCGCATTATTTTCAAATTGCTGGGGCACAAAATATGTAGGATTTTCGTCAACCAATTCCTCTGCCTTCTTCACTGCACCTGACATTCCTTTCGATCCCGGTGTTAAAATCAATTCAGCACCAAGAGAAGCAAGGAGATGCCTTCTCTCCACACTCATGGTATCAGGCATGGTAAGTATAAGTTTATAGCCTTTTGCAGCACATACAAAAGCTAATGCTATGCCGGTATTGCCACTTGTCGGCTCAACAATAACAGTATCTTTTTTAATCAATCCCTTTTTTTCTGCTGCCATGATCATGCTCAGACCGATACGGTCTTTTACGCTGGCGCAGGGATTAAAGGATTCCAATTTTGCAATCACTTGGGATTTCAGTCCTTTTGTCACCTTATTCAGTTTAACCATGGGTGTGTTACCAATCAATTGGGTGATATCTTTAGCTATCTTTGTCATTTACACACCTCCTTTTTTAACCATGAAATTCACGAAGAGACACGAGGGAAAATATCAAAAGTTCTTATTTAGCATCCAGTAATAGCATTTTGGATTTTGATTTGGGGTTTTTGATTTTAATTCCGCAATTGTCTAATTCCGCATTCACTTAATCCGGCATCCTGCAACTCGCAACACTCAATGCTCATATACTATAATCAAATTTATGTTTCACATCTTTCGTTATACCCATTTCTCTCGCTCTTTCACAGAGGTCACTAATGGTTATGGAATCAAAATATTCTGTAATTTTTTCTCCTGCTTCTATCCAGACTTGTCTGGTAACACACAGTATCGCTCTGCTACATTTCTTGTTATGTCCATCTTCTTCATCAGCACAAAAAACGGGGTAAATTGGCTCCTTGATCGCTCGAATGATATCCCCTACAGTAATTTTTTTTGGATCGCTAGTCAAAACATATCCACCACCAGGCCCCCTCACACTCTTTACAATATTAGCTTTTTTTAATTTGTGGAATATCTGTTCAAGATATCTTGGGGGAACTTCCTGCCGTTTAGAGATATCCTTTATTTGTACAGGCATACCTGCAGAATTATAGGCAATATCAAAAATCGCACGTGTACCATATCTACTCTTTGTTGTCAGTCTCATAATTAATACTCACCTTCATTGCATAAGATTAGTCTTATAATTAATTAATTCCTAAACAATCAACATTAACTTCAATGTTGTAGTTTCTCTTATAATAAATATTATAAACTACCTTTTATGTCAAGTATATTTTTTAACCCTTATTTCTAAATCAACTATTACTTTTGCGCTGTATCAACGACCAACAACCCCAATACTCCTTCGGAGAGGGAAGTTAAAGGCATCTATCTAAATATCTATAAAAACGCATTTTTCGGAGCTATTTAATAACTACTCAATTTTATTTGATATTTATGACATAAGTCATACCTCAATACAAGTTTGTGTTCTATTATTTTATTAATCAGTTGATAATATTCCAGAAAAGAGGTGTTGAAAATGGCAATAAGAAAAATTGTAAAAATTGATGATGAGTTGTGTGACGGGTGCGGAAACTGCGTAGCACCCTGTGCTGAAGGAGCTATTGAGCTGGTTGACGGCAAAGCTAAAGTCATAAAAGAAGAGCTTTGCGATGGTGCAGGTTTCTGTCTGGGAGTATGCCCAACAGGTGCTCTTACTATTGAAGAGAGAGAGGCTCAACCGTTTTCTGAAAAGGCAGTGGAAGAAAGGA
>WTBG01000018.1 GCA_013139225.1 Deltaproteobacteria bacterium | reverse complement strand
GGGAAGGGTGGGAAGATCAAAGTATCGAGCGTATTGTTATCTGCTTATTCCCGGTGACTCTGTGCTTTCGAAAGAGTCTAAAGATAGACTTCACGCTATCTTTGAGTTTAGCGAACTGGGGTCAAGTTTTCGTCTGGCTACTCGGGATCTGGAAATCAGAGGGGCAGGAAATATCCTGGGATCTTCACAGTCCGGACATATTGCTGCCATTGGAATGGATTTATACACTCAGCTCATGGAAGAAACTGTAAAGGAATTGAAGGGTGAAGAACTTGCTCCTGTAATTGATCCAGAAATTAATCTCCCTGTCTCTGCGTTTATACCGGAGGATTATATTGGAGATGTCAATCAAAGATTGGTTGCCTACAAGAGATTGTCTTCGTGTATGTGTGACCAGGAGGTTGAGGGGATAAAAGAAGAACTGAACGATCGCTTTGGGGATATACCACAGGTAGTTGGTAATTTATTAAGTATAATAACCTTTAAGAATGTCTTAAGGCAGTTTCTCATTACCAGTTTAGATTATAATGATAGTGACATCATACTTGCCTTTCATCCAAAAGCTAAAGATTCTCTAAAAAGGATTCTGGCACTTATTGAGGGTAATCCTAAAAGGTTCAGGTTTTCTCCTGAACTGAAACTCAAAATTGCTTACAAGAAAAGAGACTGGAAGGAAGTGATGGATGAAGTGAAAAAGATCTTGCAATAATTGTGTAAATTGTAGTAAATGGTTCTTAAAAAAAGTGAGGCGAGAGATAATATAAATGAGAGACAAAAAGTTAAAGAGAGTTAAGAGTTGTATCATAAGAAAAGTTATACCAGCTTTTACATTGGGGATTATTTTACTCTTTTCTTGTGAGACAGATGCTAAGATAATAGAGAAGATTGTGGCTATAGTAAATGGAGATATTATAACACTTTCAGAGCTCAGGGAGATTTCAGTTCCCTATCTGGAAAAGATGAAGTTAAAATTTTCTCTTGAAAGTGATGAGGAACAGATTAAGGAAATAGAAAGAAGGATACTTGATCAGCTAATTGATGAGAAACTAGTCAAACAAGAAGCGGATAGATTGGAAATTGTAGTTGATGATAAAGAAGTTGATCTTGCTGTCAGGGATGTCATGAGCAATAACAATATCGCTAAGGAACAATTTGAGCAAGTCCTGCTTGAAGAGGGTTTAACATTTGAGGATTACAGGAAGCAACTGAAAGATCAGATGCAAAAAATGAGGCTATTGGATCTGGAGATAAAATCCAAGATTCAAATTACTGAAAAAGAGGTTGAAAAATATTACAAGGAGAATATGGATGACTATAATACACCTCCGGAGGTTAGTATTCAGCAGATTCTCTTGATTATTCCTTCTAAAGCAAGTGAACAGGAAATCAACCAGATTAGAGAAAAAGCAAATGGAATATTGCAAAAGATTAGAGAAGGAGAAGATTTTACCAGCATGGTCAAACTATATTCTCAGGATGCCAATGCTGCTATTGGTGGTGTTATGGGTGCTTTTAGACAGGGTGAATTGTTGCCTGCTTTAAATAAAGTTGCTTTTAGTCTCGAAGTGAATGAAGTAAGCTCTGTTATACAGACCTCCAGGGGTTTTCATATTATAAGAGTTTTGGATAAGAGAGAAAGACAAAAAATGACGAAAGAAGAAAAATGGAATGAGATTGAAAATTTTCTTTATAACCAGAAATTTGAAAATGAATTTCAACAGTGGGTAAAGAAGATAAGAAAGAGATCTTACGTTAAGATTAGTCTTTGAAATTTTACAGGCGTTCCTCTTGAGGCAACTGGCAGAACGTGCTCATGTTGTAAGGACTGATTCTGTACTCGAAGGTTGCCATAATATTTAATCGAGAAATCTTTAGTCTGTCGGGCAATGGGTGATATGGTGCTGCGCCTCTTACGGCTTTGAGTGCTTCCTCGTCCAGGAGCGAGTGTCCAGAAGAGTTGAGCAGTTCAAGTTTGTCCATATGACCATCATGACTAATGGAAAAATATAAGGACAATTTACCCTGCAATCCTATTTCTTGAGCTCTTTCTGGATAATGCCATCTGGGTTCAATCTTCTTCTTGATTTTGCTGAGGTAAGAAACATATTTCAGCTCCTGGCTATCCAGGGAAACGGTTGCTTCTGCTTCAAAGGCGGAAGGATTAATCCTGGTGTCTTTCATCTTACTTGGTGGCATCCAGGGAGAATTATTCTTTGCCGAAAGATAAGTAGGATGATTAGGAACTTTATATTTTTCCCCATTTGCGTTTGTCCCATCCTTTCCACCACACTTTTCAATTGAATCTTCTCCTTTTACCATTTGTTCCATTTCTGTTTTTATAGGCAGGTCAATAAGCTCTACCATAAAAAGTGGATCACTTTCTCCCTTTGGCAGGATATTACAATTCTATGAACAGGCAAAGGCTGTCAGATGAGCAAGCAGTGAACAGGAAAGAGATATTAGCATAGACCTTGAGAGCAGAGAGGTGCCAATAAATTTACAGGATAGAAGAGATACAGGATTCATTTTAAATCGCTCAGGGAGTTAATATCCAGAAAGACCTAAGTGTGTGTAATTCATCTATCGGAAATGTTGTAGATAAAATTAATACTTTTATCTGGTTATCCAGAAATCTCCAGTTGAATACCCTGATGAAATTATTAACAATACTGGATTCCCGCTTGCGCGGGAATGACGCATTTTTCAATCGGTTCCATCCTTGCCTGTCATCCCTGCGAAAGCAGGGATCCAGGAATTAATAGACAACTTGAGTATTGTAGATCAGCAGATACTTTTATTAAATAAATTGATGGCTTATGAAGATAAAGGGAAATATCTCTTTGCTGATTTTTCCCATAGTTTTTTGAGCCAGCTTATTAAATCATCAACTATAATGGTGTATAAGCAGGGTATGATGAACAGAGTCAGGAAGGTAGCACATGCTAAACCGAAGAAGATGGTGCTTGCCATAGGTGCCCATATTTCTGATTTCCCTCCCAGGCCAATCATCATGGGAAACACTCCAGACATGGTGGTAATTGAAGTCAGTATAATAGGTCTTACGCGCAGACGTCCTGATTGAATGATTGATCGGTAGCGGCCTACTCCTTTGGCCCTGGCATTATTTATGAAAGTGACCATGACAATGGCATCGTTCACTGCAATGCCAGCAAGCCCTATAACTCCGTAAATGGTAATGATTGAAAAAGTGGGTTTTGCTGCGGTAAAAAGGGCGGTGAGAAGGAGACCAATAATTGCTCCTAAAAAGGCAAAGGGAATAGCAAAGAGAATTATAATTGGTTGGATATATGATTTAAATTGAGTTCCCAGGATGAAATAAATCAAAAATATACCCAGGAGGAATAACTGCATAAGTATTGTTTGGTACTGCTGAAACTCTGCGAATATGCTCTCAAATCTAACCTTGTAATCGGGAAACATATTTAGTATCTTCTTTATTTCCTGCTTTAGACTTTTATCTACTTGTTCCAAAGAGTTGACTTGTCTATCCACACTGGCAGTAACAGTAATAGCACGTTCCTGTTTGTAACGTCTGATAAAAGTATACCCGGGCTCTACCTTTATAGTGGCAAAGTTTCGGAATGGAATCATTTCACCAATTGCTGTTGCTATCTTGATATTTTCTACGTCCTCTACACTTTTAACTGCCTGCTGATGGTATTTTACTACTACATCTATTTCATCATCACCTTCTCTGTATACGGTTGCCACTTTGCCTTCATAGGCATTGCGGATAGCCATGGAGATCTGGTAAACATCAAGGCCGTAAATCGCTGCTTTTTCTTCATCAATATAAATCTTTATGTCTTTTTTCCCGGGGCGGAAATCATCGGCAATATCATAAACCCCGTTGATGGTTGAGAGCTTATTTTCGATGCGTCCAGCAATTTGATTAAGTTTGTTAAAATATTTCCCCTGCACCTTTAATTCTACGTCTTTAGGAGTAGGTGGGCCCCCTCTCACTTTTTTAAAATCAAAACTTTTTATTCCGGGAATGTCCTGCAGGCGTGATCGTATATCACTTATAATCTCATCCATTGAACGTTTGCGGTATTCTTTATCAACCAGATCAACCATGATTTGTCCCACGGAGGTATTAAAATTCCACTCTTGCATAGTAATCAACTTTCCTGGGCTGGTAACAATTGCACTCACTTCTTTTTTGGGTAGAGACATAACCTTTCGCTCAATTTCCGAAAGTGTCTTATTGGTAGCGTATATATTGGTTCCGGCTGGCATGTGTACATTGATGTAAAACTGGGAGACCTCTTCGGTTATAAAGAGCTCTTTGTCAATGGCTCCCGATGTAAGCAGTATAAAGCACATAAAAACGAGAGCCATAACCCCACCACTAAACCAGTAACGTTTTCGTAAAACCTTTACCAGATAGCGGGCGTAAACTCTGCGAAACCTGTTGATGAGTTGATGGCGTCTTTTACTGCGGGACTTACTGCTGCCCCACTCTGAGATATGAGCAGGCAGTATCAGAAAGGCTTCACCTAAGGATGCAGTGAGTGCGAGACATACAACAATGGGGACTACCCTGAGAAATTTACCCATGACATCTGGTAAGAGCATTAAGGGGAGAAAAGCAGCAATGGTGGTGAGACAGGCTGTGAAAACAGGTGCGGCTACTTCCATAGTTCCAATAACTGCTGCATCTTTAGGCTTCATGCCTTGTTGGATGTATCGGAATGAGTTTTCTATGATGACGATAGCATCATCCACGATAATGCCTATTACCATCATCAGCGCGAATAAACTACTGGTATTAAGAGATTGACCAACGCTCTGCATGAAGATAAAGGTACACAGCAGTGAAACAGGAAGACCCAGAGCAGCAAAGAGGGCGTTACGCCACCCTAGAAAAAGATAAAGCAGTGTGATTACCATCAGCATCCCCAATATGGCATTGATGGACAATTTGCCCAGGGCATCTTTAATCTGTACGGAACTATCATTGGTGAGGGTAATGTCGCATTGGGGAGGGATGCTGCTTTTAAAGTCACTGACAATTTCCTTCACTTCATCAACGATTGTTATGGTATTCCCTTCACTTTTTTTCGAGAGGTTAAGTGTTATCCCTGGCTTTCCATTAAGGAAGGAGAAGGTTCTGGGTTTTTCAAAGGTATCCTTGATTTTTGCTATGCTGCCGATTTTAACGTGATAACCAGAAGGGTCTGTTTGGATAATCACTTTTGACAGATCGTCGGGTCTGGCGTATTCTCCCATAGTTCTTACGATATACTCTGAGCGGCCTATGTCGACGGTTCCAGCAGGGACATTGATATTGGTAGCTTTAAGTGCATTAATTACTTTCTCTAAAGAAAATCCATAGCTGTATGCTCTTTCAGGATCAACTTCTACCCAGATTTCTCTTTCTCGTATTCCTTCAAGCTCTACTTTAGCTATGTTGTGGATTTCAAGAAATCTATCTTTCATGTCATCGGCTATATTCTTAAGTTCTCTTTCGGGTAAGTTTCCGCTGAGTGTTACAAACACAACCGGGACCATTTCTCCTGTAGCCAATTCTAATACTATGGGATCCTCGGCATCTTCCGGAAGATCATTTGTGCTGTCAACCTCAGACCGCAGGTCCTGGATGATAAACTTAAAATCGGTGTCACTCATATCCTCAAAACGGATGAAGATGGTGGATTGTCCCTCTGTCGATTTAGATGAAATGAAATCTATCTTATCCACATCCTCGATTTCATCCTCAATCTTGATAGTAATTAACTTTTCGATCTCTTCTGGGGATACTCCGGGGTAGGGGGTTAATATGATTGCCATATTGAAGCTGATGTTGGGTAGGAACTCCCGTGGAAGGCGAACAAGAGCTGTCAATCCCAATAGGATAATTGCTATCATCAAGATATTGGCAGCAACTGGATTATTTACGGAGGTTCTTGCTAGATTCATTAGGTTGACTTGCTAATTAGGGGCATTAAATTTTTCTATCCCCCCTTTATAAATGGGGGCAAGGGTGAGTGAAAAGAGTAAAGTGCTTTAGCGGGATTTAGAGCCCCCTTCAAACTTTCTTAAGGTTTTTACCCTGGTACCCTCAGTAATGGTATGAGATCCAACAGTGATCAGTAGGTCTCCAGGGGAAAGTCCTTCTTCAACTATTACTTCAGAATTTATAATAGATCCGGTATTTATTTTCACCTTGTGAGCAACACTATCCTGTATAACAAAGACAAACAAATTCCCCTCCTCGTTGAGAATGAATTCTTGAGGTATCACTACAACCTGTGAATGATTTCCCGTTTGTATCTTAAGACGGGCAACCATTCCAGGTTTCAGCTTGGGTTCGCGATTGTTTATAGTTTCAACTTCAACAGGGAAGGTGAGTGAATTCTCGTTGGCTTTTGTCCCAACGGAAAAAACCGTGCCTTGATATTCTTCCTGGGGGAAGGCATCCAGATGAACCTTAACCCCTTGTCCTTTCTTAATCTTGTGAATCTCTTTTTCTGAGACACCTATCCGGATTCGCACCTTGCTGGCGTCAACAACAGAGGCAACTTCCATCTGGGGTGATACAGTCGTTCCTATATCTATCAAGCGTTCGGCCAGAGTTCCTTTGATAGGGCTCCTGATGGTACTTTCTCTTAAATCTCTTTGGGCGATTTTTAATGAAACCTGTGCTCCTTCCAGCAACCCCCTATCTGCTTTTTCTTTTGCTTTTGCTAAATCGAGATCCAGCTCTGAAATAACGCCATCTTGAAAAAGGGCCTCTTTGCGAGCAATATCCCTTGTGCTGGTGAGATAATGGCCTTCTAGCTGAGTTACCAGGGCGCGTGCCTTTCTCACCTTAAGTTTCAGCAATTCATCATCCAGCTTGATGATGGGGTCGCCGGATTCAAGATAATCTCCTACTTCTGCATGGATAGTTTTAACCTTTCCAGAAACCTCAGGACTTATTTCTGCTTCTTGCCATGCCTTAACGATCCCGTTTGATTCAATAAATTCCAGGATGTTACGGGTAGAAATCGTTTCAACTTCAACCATTGTAGCGATAGCTTCATTTATGCTTTCGTCTTGTGGAACCGCGCTTTTCCCATCTCTTCCCCTGTTTAAGAGGAACAGGATGGGGATTATTAAAAGGATAGCTATTGTGATTACAATCTTTTTGTTTTTTATTTTCATGTCTTTAAGTTTGATTACCAGTGATTCTCTTTTTGTCTAATAATTTAGTTGATATGATTGGATGTCAGTAACAAAACAATACTGGTTACTTGATGCTGGATGCAAGATGCAATATCCAGAATTTGTATAAGTTCTTATCCAGTATCCAGTATCATTTTAGCAGTCAAATCTAACGGCGCGAGCAGCGCAACCGAATAACGAACAACTTTTTTATCTAGGATCCAGTATCTGGTATCCTGCATCAGGTATTTAAAATCTAGTACCTCATGTCGTTTTTTCGCATTGAAAAAGTATTAGTCATTGCGAGCGATAGCAAAGCAATCTCATATCTTAAGATCTTGATACATACTATGAGGCTTTTCTTATGAGATTGCTGAGCTTGTCCCGAACTTTTACGTGAGGGATCGCACGCTCCTCGCAATGACAAACTGTTATTGCAGAGATACTAACATTTTATGTTGGAATTTGCAATAGTTATAATGTGCTGAAACCAGAGTGTCGATCGCTTGTGCTGATACCCCATTTCTCTTTTGATATTGAATAGTTACTTTTCAATTGTTTCCCTGTATCCTTCTTGACAACCCAATTCATACATGATAAGAACTAACGAGTTTTGAGTACGTCATTGTCATATCTATAATTGTGAAGAAGAAGGAAGTTGAAGGAAAATGTGATGTCTGACACCCCGGTTTTAAGTAAGGTATATGAACCACACCAGGTTGAAGAGAAATGGTACCAGTTCTGGTTGGATAAGGGCTATTTTAGAGCTGATGAGAATGGTTCAGATAAAACCTATACCATTGTCATTCCGCCTCCCAACGTTACCGGTTCACTCCATATGGGTCATGCCTTAAACAACACCTTGCAGGATATCCTCGTCAGGTATAAACGCATGTGTGGTTTTAACACTCTGTGGATGCCGGGTATGGATCACGCTGGTATTGCCACACAAAATGTTGTTGAAAAGCAACTCAGTAGCGAAGGAATAAGCAGAGAAGATTTGGGGCGGGAGAAGTTTGTTGAGCGGGTGTGGCAATGGAGAGAAAAATATGGAGGCATTATTATTCAGCAGCTGAAAAGGCTTGG
>WTBG01000320.1 GCA_013139225.1 Deltaproteobacteria bacterium | reverse complement strand
GCAAAGGCGTTCCAAAGGGGCTTACACCACTTTTCATGTACATCTTCCCAGGTGATGGTAAAGGTTCCCAGAGTTTCAGATACCTCCAGGATTTCCTTGTAAGGACAGGGGAAGGAACGTTCACCATCCTTAATTTCAATTTTTTCAAAAAGCTGGTAATTGCATGAATTTGCCTCATACATTCCCCAGAGGCCCTTGTTAGGACCCTGCTCCTTCGTCCACTCACAAATCATCTCCAGAATGGGCCCGAGAATGTAAGCTTCGTGTTCTGCCTTTTCCTTCCAGAGATTGTGCTTCACGGCAAAGTCCAATCCGGTAAGATGGGCCTTGATTAGCGCATCATTGAATTTGTGAGGATAGGGAATAACATCGGTGTAAGTTTGAAAAAGCATCCTAACTGCTGGTTCAAGATTAGCTGATTGTTCATTAAAATCAAATTCTATGCCTGGCATAATAACCTCCTTTAAACTATTTTGTGTTTACATTTTGAAATTATTGCTAACATAGTTTTTTTTGTTATTCAAGAAACAATTCTTTACTATAGCATTAATTTTTGCACCGTTGTATTATCGAAATAATTTCAAAACTGGATTTTACATATATAAATCTCCTAAATAGATTAAGAATTCTTTATAATTAGAATACATTAGTGCTTTAAACGTTTTCTCATTATTCCACTTTTTCAAGAGATCGTATGAAATTTCTAGCGTTTCCGCTATTTCATTTCCCCCCATTGTTTTTAACATACTGTGTATCATAAATAAGCTTGCCCGATACTTCCTTTTTTCAATAACAATTGATTCTTCCGTTAGATTACATCTCACCTTGATTTTATCATAAATTTTCACTTTCCTTTCGATGAACAGTTGAATCACTTCACGGAACTGATTTAGTTCGTTGTTGTTATAGATTGTGTTTGTTTCTACCATGGATTGACGCTCTTTCTTCTTCAAATTATAATTGGATCAACATAAGGAAATTCCATAATGCCCAAATCCCTCAATTTTTTTGGTTTATGCTTGCCCCGTGAAATGCAAATCATTTTTCACCGGTGTCATTTGGTGTTATCTCTAATTGATCCCTTCGGGAAGCTTCGCACGTGCTTCGATATGTGAGTTTGCGTATCATAAAGCAGAGACGTTGCGCTGGTTGATATTGGGAACTTGTTGACTTTACCGTATAATTACTTTTCCTCCTGCAGTGACATACTCTCCAACCCCACCTTCACGCATGCAGGTAATCTCAAATGGATAGATCCCCTCCGGCATCCCCTCTGGAGGAGTTATGGTAAGTGAATAAGATCTAACCTCGTGGGGAGGAAGATCGAGAGTAATATCGCCTGGTTCCATCCAGCGTCTGGGTGCACTCAATCCCCCGACGCGTATCCTGACGCCTTCAAATCCCTGGTTCTGAACGGTGACGGTAAATTGGGCGGAGTTGTTTTTCGCAATTTCCTGGCATGGTGGGTCAATCCATAATGCAAGTGTCTGGCGTGTAACATCCGTACCACTGACAACCGGTGCCATCATGCTTAAAATGCCACCCACCATGAGATTGGGACCGCAGATCTTATCCGTTCGTATTGGTTCCCAGTCACGCCTAAAAGAGACATAGACACCACTGTTATCAGGGTCAAAACATTTTTCCTCTATGGTCTTCACTGCTTCTGCAAGTTTTTGTTTAAATCTTGAAAATCCTGTCAGCCTGTATGCGACATTAAGGGCCATGAAACAGGATGTCTGGGTAGATATAAGTTTTGTTTTTTCTCTGGGGAGGAGGTTTTCACTCAGGCTGGTGTAAAAACCACCGTGTTCTTTGTCCCATGCGTGTTCAATAAGGAGGTCTGCTATTTCCATAACCTTTTCTCCAAACCGATAGGCGTGTTTACTCACCGGATCATTGTTCGGTGCCGGACCACGGTATGCGTAGACAGATGGGTAAGGTCTACCGGTGAAGGCGTGGCTCCCCTTGCGCGGTCCCCATATGGAAGGTCCCATATTATGATAATGAAAATACAGAGTAAGGGCAAGAGAAGCAAGTTGAGAAACATCCTTGTCCTTTGAAGCAGGCTTCCAGTCCTTGGTAAATGAGGTGAAAAACCCCCCATGGTCTTTATCCTCAGCCTTTTCAAGAATCAAATCTCCAAATTCTTCTGCTTTCTTTTTATGATAGGCTGCTTTTGCCCCAAACGGAGAATCCATACCATCTTTCCAGGAACCATTCATATGCTGGAGCATGCTGCATTGAGTGGCAAGATCCTTTGTGTCAATTGCGATATTCCAGTCTTCACTGTATAGAGAAAAGAAACCACCATATTTTTTATCCCAGGCACGATCAAGCGCGATGTCCAGGAAATCCAGTGCTTTGAGTAGATAATCATCGTTATAACTAACCTCATAGAGGTGCATAAGAACCCCAAAAATATCTCCAGTCTTGCCAAGGCTTTTTTCTCTTTTTGTAATTTGCCAGTCTTTGTTTGCTGCAAGGAAATAGCCGCCACTTTCAATATCCTCGTATCTTTTTATAACATCATTAACTGCCTGTTCAGCATCTTTTATGGTTTCTGCATCGAATGTTATCATTGCGCCGATGACATGCGAGCGAGCCGCAGAAAACTGCTCTTCTACAAGCTTTTCAGTGCTGACTATTTTTGACCAGTCCTCGGATGTTGCATGAAATAGCCCACCCTTTTCTTTGTCTTCAAAATACAGTTGAAACATTTCCCCTCTCCTAGTATTATTTTTAAGCAATCATCATTATTTAATAATTCTTTTCTTTATTTAAGTCAAGAATACTTTACATAATTGTTTTGCGTATAATTATTGTTGACACAATTGAAGGCCGGTGATAGTAACCTAACAAAGCTTTGCCTCAAACCGACGAGGCTTCGCGATACTGGATACTGGCTTGTTGATGCTGGATGCAAGTGAATCTTGGAAAATACTTGGCTCA
>WTBG01000081.1 GCA_013139225.1 Deltaproteobacteria bacterium | reverse complement strand
ACCTTCATTCCCCGATCCATATATTCTTCAAGTTTTTCCAGAGTGTCAAATACACCACCTGAGACAAAGATACCGCCTGAATCTGATTTGCCATTTAAGGTACCACAGATTTTGGGGCTGTTGCACTGCTGCCATCCAGCCGCGTTTTCTTCATGACCATCAAGGATGGCAACCATCCACTCAGGCATGACGACACCACCATGTTCCTTAAGAATGCGGATGCAGGCCGTGCGCTCAAATGCGGTCTTGGCAGGTGTTCCTCTAAAAGACATTCCGATCAAGTTAATATCCTGGGTGGCTTTAACAAAATGGGCTCCTTCCTGCCAGTGCTGGCTTGAATAAAGAGCGTGGGTCCAGCATCCCGGTCCCATTACTGTAGCTCCACAGGCATAATCCTTTTTCATCACATTGTACATGGCCTTAACGGCTCCATTCAATGTGGGAAAGGTTACCCACAGGGATTTTACTTTCTGAGGTGTGGGGAAGAAGCGGAATTCCATTTCAGTTACGATTCCAAACCCTCCGTTAGCGAAGAAAGGCAGAAAAGTCAATGCTGGGCCTGGCCCGTGTGGCCAGGCAGGGCTCTTGGGGTGAGCCATGGAACCGGTTCTCATAATTTCTCCATTTGAGAGGACAATTTCCATCCCACAGACACAGTTGATACCCATTCCGTCCTGATAACCTGCCATCTTATTTTGGCCCGTAAAAATCTGGTAGGGTACGAAGAGGGATGTTCCCGGACTACCGCCAAAATAGGGTCTGTAGCCAAAGTCCATCTCTCGAATGAGTTGGCTTACCTGCAAACCTGTTGCCCCCGGTTGGGAACGAACGGCCATTCGCTCTTTATCCACTTTAATATTCTGCATGCGGTGAAAATCGAGGGTAATACCGGAATTGGGTTTCCCAGGGATGGAACCGACAAGAAGCACGGTCCCACCACCTACCGGATAGATGGGTATATTGTTCTTTCTGGCCAGGTTGACGATTGCTTGGACCTCTTTGGTAGAACTGGGATAGACGATAGCCAGCGGGAGATTTTCAGGGTAGAGTGCTCCCTGCCCAAAATGGGTCATGACGTCAGAGGCGTGATAATATCTGGTAAGGGAATCATTGCGCACCCACTCTGCTCCCACAATCTTTTTTAGTTTCATGATGATATGTTTCATTTGATCACCGCCTTTCCTTTATATCCGTAAGCCTGTGCTACAAGAGAAGTGATGTCCATTACTTTAAGATCTTTCGGCTTGCTTTGCCTAAAATTTACATTACAGAACGGGCAGGCCGTGACTATTACTTTTGCTCCCGTTGCCTTTGCTTCTTTTAAGCGGTTGGATGCATATCTTTTGGCCAGTCTTGGATTGCTAGCCAGCACACCTCCTCCGGCACCACAGCAGAGTGAATTGTGACCTGATCGCCACATTTCTTTCAGGGTGAGGCCGAGTCCGTTAATGACTTGGCGTGGTGCTGCATATTCTTTTGCATAACGTCCCAGATGACAAGGGTCTTGATAGGTGACGGCTGGAAGTTTCAGCTTTTTGTATGGTTTCTTTTTAAGCATCTCATTATACAGTTGGGTAATCGATATGAATTCAACACGGCTGTTGCTAAACCTTGTGAGTACAGAAAGGCTCTCGGGATTGTAACAGATTACACGTTTTATCCCGTAAATATCCAAACGGGTATCAATCTCTTCCATGCATTCTTCTAAGATGTTCTGGTACCCACCGTTTAAAAGGGCTGTATCCACAGGAGGGAGTGGATCCTTATAGAAACACCCAATCGTTTTCCCGCTTTTTTGGATTAAGAATCCAATCTCTTTTAACTTGTTTCCATTTGCTATAATTGAATTGTCAGCGAAAAGGATGGTATTTACATTGCTCCCTTCACTCGGGTCAGGTATGCCATACTCTTGCAGAATATCCAGCTTGTGGTTTGCCTTTGTTTTTATAGATTCGGCAGAATTTTTAAGGTTTTTGGGTTTCAAGTTTTCAGGTGTAATTCTTCTTAATTCTTCAAGAATTGAGATAGCAGGGGTGTGTCGGTATCCACGGCCGCACAGGTCTTCACAATAACCGCAGAGGGTACAGGAATAGAGGGTATTGGCGATATCTTGATCCCATTTCAAGTTGCCCAGCGATAGACCCCGAGCAATATACATCAACCCAGCCGGCTCATAAGCACCGAAGAGAGTCATTCCAGATGGGCATTGAGTGGAGAAATCTGGATCTGGCACAGCATCCTGGGATACACCGCGGCAACTCCCGCATCGGTTACAACTGAGTACTTTATCAAGCAGTTCTTCTTTGGTCACGATTCTTACCTCCTCAAAGCCCTAATTTTCTGGGGTTCATAATATTGTTAGGATCAACGGCTTTCTTGATAGACTTTAGCAATTTAAAATTCGAAGGATAGTGGGCAACTACCTGTTTGGCTATCGGCGCCGAGGGCCTCGGGGAGGTAACACCAGCCTTTAAAAGCTTAACACAGATGGTAGCATACGTCTTGCGAGCCTTTTTTTCATCTCCTTTTAGATAGCGCAGGTCAGGTTGATAATAGAAGCAACCACCAGCCTGCAAAGGCATAAGTAGTGCACCGGAGTTTTTGGGGAAGAGACCAGAACATTTTTTTATCTGGCTGGCTGTTGCTATCGTTACCACCGGTGCCCATCCCATACTCTCATCCTGGTGCAAAGAGTACCCAGTGGGATTCTTTATTTCTGCTAAAATTATTCGCCCCGCATTTTTTGATGCTT
>WTBG01000170.1 GCA_013139225.1 Deltaproteobacteria bacterium | reverse complement strand
GGAATGTAGATAATTAAAATTATGGAAATGAGAATAATATTGTTACGCATTATTATTTCCACTTACCAGGAATTTTCTATTTTTCAATGCCTTTTGAGCACGGTTTATTTTCTCATGGGTTTTAGTCTTTATCCTGAACTCCTTCGATCTTTCGTGATATAGTTGGAACTCACGTATGGTAATATACTGTCCTTGCTTAATTACTATCTTCCTTCTACCCTGCCAATCTGTCTTTGGATGTTCACCAGTGAAATGGTATGCGGTGAAGTACAAATCCCCGATAGTAGGTTCACCATTTACTATCATTCTTCCTCCTGAGTAACCCTCGCTCGATTCATACCATAAGGATACTCCATTTTCAGTTGATATAGTTGGGGAGCTGAAACAGAACGTGTACTCTTTGCCCATAGAATGCTTGATGGGGGGGAAGATGAAAAAGTGTTGTGTAAAATCATTGATTTCTCTAAGAGGTAGCTTTATCTGGCGAAGCACTTTTTCTGTGTTTCTTCCTTCCATGAGAACAAAGATTATCTCGCCACATTTCGGTTTGTTGAGAGAGGAAAACATCACCCGAATGGCACATAAGTTATCGCTTGGCGAAACAAATGTTTGTGCAATGGTAGTGTCCCTCTTAATTTCAGCCGACGGACAGCAAAACCCAGGCTGATCCACTCCCTCCACTAAGGAAGTTTCAACATATGCCGGCTTAATCACCCTGAAAAGCAGATCCAGGTTAAGAATGATCAACAAGATTGAAAGTGCTATTAACACAGGATTTCTCCAACGTGGTGTTAACAGAGATCGAAACCCCACAAACGTTAGTATGGCAATAGGAGCAATTACTATAAAGAGATATCTGCCCATAGATAATCCAACATACTTTGTATTGAGAAAGATAAACATGCCTACTCCTCCCAGAAATGAGAGGAAGCAAATTCCAAGTGCTTTACTTTGATACACCGTTAGCATCCTTTTTACTAATAAATAACAAAACCCGATGATTCCAAACAGTATGATTCCTCCATATATGAGAAGGTGGAATTTCTGGATAGAAAATTGCAATGCTCCAAAATACCCAAAGAAAGAGGTAAAGGTTTGGTCTGCTATTGTTTGCCAATCACTGAGAGAGGGATGGGTGAGTCGTAGAAACCAGGGGTTGAGAGCTACTACTGTTTTGGTTAGCAGGGGATCATTTGAGACTGACCAGTTACGTAAATACCACCACCCTGCTACAAGGGACACCATACATAAAATAACAAAAAGGCTCATTACAGGGTTTTTTCTACGCCGGAAGCAGATCCAGATAATGATGCATATCGTTACTGGCAAATAGAAAAGGGTGGATGATTTTGACAAGAGACAGAAACCCAGTAGTATTCCGCTTATACTCAGTCGAACAAGCTTAAAAGGGTTTTCTAAATAATAAAGGAGTGATAGAAGATATGCAGTGGAGAAAGTTGTAGCTATGTTATCATTTGAAATGGATGCAGAGACATGCAAGAATTGAGGGATGGTAGCAACAAAAAGTGCGGTAACTGAGGCAAGAATCATTTCGCCGGGAAAGATTTTCAGAACCAACAAGTAAATGAAATATATAGTCAATGCGCTCAAGGCAAGTGAGAAAAGCCTGAGCAGATGAGCGCTTCTGGCCTTCCCTGAATAAGGAAACTCTATTCCTTCCTTTGGGTGCACTATGGTTATGAAACCCGGCCCGTCATTGACAGTAATTTCTTCTTCCAGCAGCCTTCCGTCATCTTTGCAAAAGAGTGAGCCAATCAGGTAGTATAGCGGTGGGTGGAATGCCAAACCAACAATGTTTTTTTCAAGGTCTGATCGGTACTCAGGTAATTTGTGATTCTGTGCAATGTACTCGCAGTAAGCGAAATGCCGTTCTTCATCTGGTGGATTCCACAAGGGAGTGTAATAGCTATAGCATAATCCTAATGACAAAAACAGCAATAGTGTGATAGATATTCCAATCTTGCTCTGCGTCTTGAGCATGAGACAAAGAAGTTCCTCTGTAAGTTGTTGTTTGTTCTTTAATGAAGTGCTATTTATGACAAGATGATTGTACATCTTGTATTGTTTCTTTTACCGGTAAGTTTTTGCTAATCCTCTGATAAGAATTTCGTTTATGTTTAATCATCCTTTTTTAAAGTGAAAAATTCTGTAACTAAACCTACCTTGTGAAATTCAATTGTCCAATTGTTCTTTAAATAATGAATCAATTTACTGGTATTACTTAAGTAGAGTGAATGTGTTTTTTCTTCTGCTTTGTATAAATCATGCCAATTCTTTGAATACGAAGAAATTTTCCACAGTTTAGTTTTCTTAATTAAAAATAACCATATCTTTAAGCATAGTGTATTGCCTGGCTCAGAAATAAAAAGATAGCCGTTTGATTTTAAAACACGTTTTGCTTCCCGTAAACATATTACAATCTGATCAAAATCATCAAGATGATGCAAACCCCCTTGAATAATTATACCCTTAAATTGATTATTCTTAAAAGGTAGTAATAAAGAATTAAGTTGGATCTTATTTTTCACATCCTTGTTCATTATTAATAATTTGAGAGAAATATCACCGCTTATTATCTTATATCCATAATCTCTTAATCCATAACTTGTATCACAACGACCACAAAATAAATCTAAAATTAAATCATCTTTGGTCGTTTTGCTAAGTAAAGGCCCTCTTTTTAATCTATTTAAATTTTTTCTGTAAGAAAAATCTATTGAGTCGAGATTGGAGAATAATACATCCCATTCTTTCATGACTAATACCATGATAATTTTCAATCTATAATGAGTAAATGTTCATAGTATATATTTCCATTGATTTATAAACAAGCATCTTTTGAAAGATTTTTCTTTTTCAAATAGAATTCTTGCACCCATTTCGGGGATAAAATATAATCTATATGCCCTTGCCAAATGCATACAATTATAATAAGCTTTAAAAAAATGGGTGATCAAGACACCAATGAAAGCGATCGAAAAGTAAGAACATATGAGCAGATTTCAGGGATAGAAATAATTTACTAAAAAATATGGAATTGGGGCAGGCATTCATGATCTTACCATCAGGGAGTTTCAGAATGAAAAAACTCTAAGGGTAAAAAGTGTGTATCGTGAAAAAATAAGAGGCAAAAAACTTTGATGAAAGTAGAATGAATGAGCTCTATAGATTATCTAAAATTTGGGAGAAAGCTCTTTTTTAAACGAGGTTCATCTCCTCTCTATCTTGTGTTGTTTGTTACAGATAGATGTAACGCACGATGTAAACATTGTCTTTTAGCAGATGGAGTTCATAAACCAGATAAAAGTGCTGAGTTAACACTTGAGGAATTCGAGATGCTCAGCAAACGGATGGATCCCCTTTTATTTCTTCTGCCAACGGGAGGTGAGCCCTTTATTCGAGATGATCTGGGAGAGATTATCAAGCTGTTTTATAAAAACAATAGAGTAAGGAATGTGGGGATTCCAACCAACGGCTTTTTTACTGAGAAGATCATTGGGACGATAAAGGATATTTTAGATAGCTGTCCAGACCTTGATCTGGGAGTAGATGTATCTATAGATGGTATCAAGGAGAAGCACGATGAGATAAGAGGTGTGCCAGGACTCTTTGATAAGGCTGTAGAGACATTTAATGAACTCAGACTACTGGAAAGGATGTATTCTAAGTTCAATGTCAACATAGAGACGACAGTTTCCTCTTACAATGATAAATACTTGCTTGAGAATTATGATTTTTTTACTAATGAATTGAAGGCAAGTACTGTCTTTACACTATTGACACGAGATAAACCGAGGGAACATGCCTCAAAATATTTTGATATAGGCCGTTATGAAAAGTATGCCAAGAAAATGGAAGAAGGAATTAAAAAGGGGATTCTCAAAGGCTACTACAGTTTCCCCTTTTCTGATTTTATCAATGCTAAGCGAATAGTAAGACACAGGCTTATTACAAAGGTGGTACGAGAAAACAGTTACCAAATACCCTGTTATGCAGGTGTTTTAGGTGCAGCAATCTTTTCAAATGGGGATGTCTATCCTTGTGAATTACGTACCGACCTTAAATTGGGCAATCTCCGTGACTACAACTTTGATTTTAAAAAGCTCTGGAAGAATGAAAAGGCCAAGAGGGCACGAGGACTCATTAAAACGGGGAAATGTTTTTGTACCTATGAATGTTTTCTTACCATTAATATCCTTTTTAATCCGTTAATGATGCCGCAGATACTCAAGGAATGGGGAAGGCTTAAATGGTTTCAATTTGTAAATCAATGGAGGGGAAATGTATAAAAACAAAACTATTTCTATTGTTATTCCATGTTATAACGAGGAAGAAGGGGTTAGACATCTTATATCTAAAATGCCCACTCTTGTAGATGAGGTGATCATAGTAGATAATGGTTCTACAGATAATACCGCTCAAGTTGCAAAAGAGATGGGTGCCACAGTTGTGGAGGAAAAGATCAAGGGTTATGGGAGAGCTTATAAATGTGGTTTTAGGCACGCACAAGGAGATATCATAATCACAATGGATGGTGATGGGACCTATCCGCCTGAGAGTATAACACTCCTTCTCTATATTCTCTTTGAGGAAGATGTTGATTTTGTTTCAGCCAGACGATGGCGTTCAAGATCTCAAAAAGACAAAAGTCCGATAAGAATGCTTGGGAATTTCATTCTTAGTACTGCCATGGCTGTATTGTTTTTTTGCTATGTTTTTGATTCTCAATCCGGAATGTGGGTTTTCAAAAGGGATATTTTACCAAAGATGAATCTCACCAGTAACGGCATGGCATTATCTGAAGAGATTAAGATTGAAGCATTCTCAAATAAAAATATATTAGCTTTGGAGATTCCAATATATTATGGGGAAAGGATAGGAAAGAGTAAGCTTAATTTATGGAGAGATGGTTTTTCAAATCTCTTTTTTCTCTTTAAAAAAAGAATAGGTCTTGTGTAGTGGCTAATCCGGAAATATCTGTAATTATACCAGTTAAAAATGGTGGTTCTGTCTTTGAGGAATGCCTCGCTTCTCTCAGGGCATCTCAAGGTGCCAGTTATGAAATTGTTGTTATGGATGATGGTTCTATAGACAGCTCTGTAGAGGTTGCAAAGAGATATTCTTGTCATCTGATTGAACTCCCCTGTTCTATGGGACCTTCCCACGCAAGGAATAGGGGTGCAAAGGTGGCCAGAGGGGATATCCTTTTTTTTATTGATGCAGACATTATTGTCCGTAAGAATGCCCTCCAAAAGATCAGTAGCATATTTCAAGATAAGGGAGTGGTTGCAATCACAGGTGTTTTATCTGATGGTATACGATATAAAAATTTTAGCAGTCAATTTAAGAACCTCTGGATGCGCTATAGTTACCTTACAATGCCTGATATAGTTCCTCTCTTTTATACAAGCGTAGCTGCAATTAGAAAAGAGCTATTCTTGAAAAGTGGTGGCTTTGACACTGGTTATCGTAGGCCAAGTGTTGAAGATACAGATTTTGGGCAAAGGATTGAGATGATGGGCTATGAGGTTCATTTGAAAAGGGATTTGGAGGTGGAACATGTTAAATATTACTCTCTTCCTGGACTTTTAAGGACTGATTTTTGTCGGTCAGCAGATATGTTCAAAATGACGATTAGAAGAGGGCTGAGAAGATTGCTGGAGTGTAGGAATAAGACATCGATTCCGATTTCTTTTATGTTGGGAGTAGTTTTATACTCCCTGGCCTTGTTTGCTATCCTCATTGGATTTATTTTCCCTTCAATGGTGTTAACTTGTTTCTTACTATCTGTCATTTTTATCTTCACCATCTTCCTTTTAAACCACTCATTTCTGCATTGGTTAAAAATACAGAAGGGATGGTGGTTTTCCTCAAGGTCCTTCTTTTTTATGTTCCTTGACATACCTGTAGTGATTATGGGTATTATTTCTGGAGCAGTTGATTATATAAGTGGAAACAAATATTGAAAATTATTGTTTCATAAGTAGAGCGATGTATTGGTGCAGTATTCATAAAAATCAAGTCTCTGTATCTGGTTTTTTTTTAGATGCGAGTTTTTTGGTTTCTCTGAGCTTCATCCAGTAAAGTATGAGGTGACGTATATTTACGCTATAACGTTTTTTAAGTGAGTAAGTGTAGCAGATATAAAAAATCAATGTGTAGAGGTTGTTGAGAGGGAGCTTTACAAGGGTTTTATAAAACCTGTTGAGGAAAGGAAACTTTGAGAACATGAAGAACAGCTTCTGGACATTTTTAATAGTCTTTTGGTTCTCTTGACGTAGAATACTTTTTTCGAAATAGGTAAAGGAGTCGATTTCTGTTTTATTGTCAATAAGTCCTTTTTCAAGGCAGTAAGCAAATATTTCGGTTCCTGGATAAGGCTGCATGATAGAACACCATGGATAATCTGTTTTGATTTGTTGATTGAGTCTTATGGTTTCTCCCATTTCTTCAATGGTTTCAAAAGGTGCTCCGACCATATTGAAGGTAAGAAATTTAATGCCTTGCTGGTGGAGCAATTCTGCTCCCCGCACGATATCACTATTGCTCACCCTTTTTTTATAAATTTCCTTCCTTATCTTTTCACTTCCTGCTTCAATCCCAAACTCAACACATTTACAATTAGATCTTTTTAAAGCTTCGGCTACTTCTTGGTCAATATTTTTAGCTATGGCAAAACAGGTGTAGGGAAGATTGACTTTTTTCTGGTATTTTTCGGTGAATCTAAGGAACCATTCCTTATGTACTAAGAAAGCATCATCTACAAATTCTAACGTCTTCCATCCACCTTGCTGCTTCAAAAGGAGAATTTCTTGTATCACATTTTCTACAGATCTTCTCCGTACTATTTTCCCCTTGTTTTTGTAGAGAGCCTTAAAAGCGCTGTTGTAACAGTAAGTACAATTAAAGGGACATCCCCGAGATGCAATCATTCTCTTGTGGGGATTCCTTTTCAAAAGAGGATATTTGTTATAGTGGGAACGATCGGGTATGGGCAGCATGTCCAAATCCGTGATGAGTGGTCGAACTTCATTTTTAATAATCAGACCATTGCGTTTTGCCCATATATTTTGAATTGAAGTAAGGTCCTCACCCTTTTCTATTTTATCCAGCAATTCCTTTAGAGCATACTCCCCTTCACCACGGCAGATAAAATCTATATAGGGGTTTTCAATCATCTGGGGGAAAAAGGTGGCATGTGAACCTCCTATAATAATAGGAATGTCCCATCTTTTCTCCTTTTTAATTTTCTCAACATATGATTCTACCCAGAGATGGCCACCGGTTAGGCATGAAAAACCCAGGATGTTCGGCTGGAATTCTTTTACGTCATCGAGCCACTTGCTCTTTTCTATAAACATCTCTGCCAGGTGTCCTTTGACCTTCAAGTAAGCGATGAGGTATAAAACACCCAGTTTGTCTTCATATTCACTTTGTAAAAAAGCGATCTTTGTCATTTCGAGGTATTGAATAAATTCTTATGTGACAACTGATTTAGATCTGTACTCAAGCAATCGTGAATTTATTGAGGGAGTAAAAGGATATTTTTATTGAATATAACCAAGACCTTTAAGCTTCATTTTTGTATCTTCGTCTATTAAATCAGGGCACTTTCCTTCAACTGCTGTGGGTATCTCCACAGGATCTATAAATTTTGTAAGACCAGATTTCCCTTCCTGTATGGAAAGGATATTATGTCTTTCAAAAGGATCCTTTGTGAGATCGAACAGGACTGAATCCCTGGGTGAATCATAGTTAAATATTAATTTTTGTCCATCCTTTACAACCGCCACAAAGTTCCCATTCTCCCCAAAATGGTGCGTCAGTGCAATGTCCATAGATGGTTTGGCTAAAAGACTTCTTCCACTGATATAATAATTATGGTTTTTTATCCCAGATAGCTCCAATATAGTTGGAAAAATATCAATACCTTGGGCAGTCCACCTATCCTCTTGTACTGCCTTTTTCTGATAAGGCAACTTTACAATCAGCGGCACAAATACTGACTCGCGATAGAGGGCTTTGCCATGTCCCCAACCACCGTGCTCACCAAATTCCTCGCCGTGGTCACTTGTAAAGATAATCAAGCTCTTGTCATAGATATCCATATCCTTTAAGGCACTAAAAAATCTGCCTAGGTGATAGTCTAGATATCGAATCTCAGAGTCATACAAAATCAGCTGTTCATAAATATAACTAAAATCCTCTACTTTTAATTCAAATTGCTCTTTTGGGTTCGTCATCAAGCCATTTTTGACATATTCTTTTTTGATTATATCTGAAACACCCATTGGATCTCTTAAAGGTTTATGTGTTTCATAGGAGTGTAGAAAGAGGAAAAATTTTCTTCCCCTATTTTTGCTAATCCACTTGAGTGATTCATCCACAACATTCTTAATGTTTTTAAAACGAATCTGTTTTGGATTTAATTCATCAATTTTATCCTCAGGCACCGAACATATTTTGAAGAGATCAAAACCCTGGCTCACTCCAAAAAAAGGTGACATGAGAGCACCTTCTGTAAAGGCAGCTGTTTTGTATCCATGGGATTTAAGTACCTCTGCCAGGGTGGTGAAGGAATCTTCTAAAATAGTAGTATTTAACATAGATTCTTTTTCATTTCTCAAGCACTGAAATCCACTTTTGTGCTGATTGTAATAGAGTGAGGTAAAAATTGAGGCAAATGAAGGAAGTGTCCATGAGGACTGTGAGATACTCTTTTGAAAAAGAATAGCTCCTTTTGCAAATTCATCTATGGAAGGGGATGTCTCCAGCTGATACCCGTAGCATGACAGGTGATCGGCCCGCAAGGTATCAATTCCGACTAGAATGATATACTCAGATTGCTGATCTTGCCTGAATCTTAATATCATACAACAAACTGAGAAAAAAATCAGAGACAATAAAGAAAAAAAGAGCCATTTTTTAAATCTTGAGTTTTTCATTCCCATATCTGTTTACTACAATCATAAAGCGAAATCACCTTGCCATCTTCGGGTGTTTCTTTAAGAACTTTGAGAGAGCACAAACTTCATCTCCGCGTGGATCTTCATAATTAAAAGCCCTCATTCTTACCAGATAGAGGCCATAACTCGTAGAGTATTCACAGTAGAGTGAATCTTAGGCTATTTGTTTTTTGCAGCTATTTAAACAAACTTAACGCATAGTAAAAAAATATTTTTAGATTTACAGGATTAAGAGCAAGAGCATTCTTAAGGTATTTCTTGCCTTCTATTTTCTTTCCCCGCTTGAGATAATGTCTGCCTACATAGTGGTAGTTGCTTGCAAGTCTCTTGCGATAGATAGGTGATGGTATGCATTCTTTTAGATAGTTCTTTTCCAGCACTTTCAGACGCAGGAGCCTGCCGACAAGACTATCTGTGCTCACACCTTTAGGATTGTCTGTATAGACTGTCAGCGGATCGTTAATAAATCCGACAGGGTATTTTCTTGCGATCCGCAGCCACAAATCGTATTCTTCGCACTCAGGCAGTGACTCGTCAAACATTTCCACCTTGCCAAAGCACTCTTTCTTGATCATGGCAGATGAAGTGCGAATGAAATTTGCTTTGAAGAGGTCGATCAGGACCCAGCCAGATTTTCCAGGTCTGTTCTTTTCTCGCAACTTTCCGTCAGGTCTAATAGATGAACAGCGAGTTGCTACCATACCATAGTGAGGATTCTTGCTGAAGCATTCTATCTGACGTTCTAACTTTTCGGGCAGCCAATAGTCATCTGAGTCAAGAAAGGCAATATAGTCTCCCCTGGCTTCTCGGATGCCCTTGTTTCTGGTTGTGGGAATGCCGCTGTTATCCTGATAAAAATAACGGAGGTTTCCCTGGTAGGATTTAAGTACCTCCTTAGTATCATCGTTTGAACCATCATCTATGATAATAATTTCGTAGTCTTTATACGTTTGTTTCAGTACAGAATCTAATGCTATGGTGATATAATCTCTGCGATTGAAGGTTGGTATGATAATGCTAATCTTACTCATGAGAATGTCTTCTTGTACTATAAAAAGAGGTGCTTACACAATTGTTGCTAGTTACTGGATGCTGGAGACGAGCACCTTTTTATTTCTTCGTGCTTCGTGGTTACAGTAAGCTGTCATATATGGATTCAAGCTTTGCTGCCTGTTTTACGATATTAAATTCTTCTTCAACATGTTTTCTTCCGGCCTTTCCCATGGATTCCCATAATTCTGGATGGTTGATAAGATGCTCCAGCCTTTCAGCAAGTCCATTGGTATCTTTTTCTTGAACCAGGAAACCGCTTTCTCCATCGACAACTACCTCGGGGATATCACAGTGGAGGGTTGATACAATTGGCATTCCATAGGCGGACATTTCTATGAGGGCAACTGGGGCTCCTCCCTCGGTCTCCCCGTCTGAGGGGTGGATGCTGGGGGAGAGAAAGATGTGGTTGTTCTTTGCCTCTTTAATAAAAGCAGGGTAAGGAAGAAAACCCAGATAGTTGACCTTGTCTGCTATCTTTTGGGTGCTTATGATGGTGGTAATCTCCTTTTTGTAATCGATTTCTCGCTGGCTGCGCCCGGCATCGCCAACGAGAGTTACCTCTATGTTTTTGTATTTAGAGGTTAGTTTGGCAAAGGCCTCCAGTGCGTAAGTGATACCTTTCTTTTCCCGAAAGGTTCCAGCGATCAGAATCTTTATCTTTTGATGATCATTTATTCTTCTCGGGATGAAGGGTATCTTTTCAAGGTTGACGCCCAGGTGTTGAACTATCACCTTGGGGGCAGGGCAGCCCAGCTCCAGGAGAGATCTTTTCATGTAGTTCCCCTCAGCTAATATAAGGTCGCATTGCTCAAAGAGCACCACCAATCTCTTCCTCCATCGCTCTTCCTGGGGAAGCAGGGATACATCGTGGCCATAGAAGGTAGTGACCTGGGGAATCTTTAGCTTTTGCTTAAGCGCAAGATCAAAGTATCCCCGATTGCCAAAGTGTGAGTGGAGAAGAGAAACCCGTGTTTTTTTTAAGACTTTAAAGAAGAAAGGGTAATAGAAGTTGGTCCGTTTGGCATACTGTCGCTGAAAGAATCTATTGAGGGAATTGAGGTCAGACAGGGAGTATATATCTTTTACAGGGAAAATGTCCAGATTCCTCTTTCTGGTAGTAATGACAAGGGGTTGATATCTTTTGAGGTGGCTGATTTGGGCAAAGATCCAGCTTCCTGTCCGGAATAAATAAGATTTTACAGAATGGGCAACAGTCTTAGGCATCTGCTTAACACTCTTCCTTGGTTTTAGTTGCAATGCAGTTTGCTGAAGCAGAGAGAAAAGAGAAGGGGAGCAGGGTGAAAAGTGCTCGTATCATTTGGTTTAAAGGATTCAGTAGTCCAAGTTCGAATTTAAGTGATTTGTTAAAGTTCCGTACCTTCTTGAAACCAGCCTTTTTAAGTTCCCTTTTAAGGGATTTCGGAGAGTGGAGGTTGATATGGGTAGGTTCCTTCGCCTGCTTTGGATTGTAAATGCTTGGAGAATAAACGATAATGATTCCCCCCTCACTTAAAACCCGGTAGGATTCGCGCAGAGCATTTTCTGCGACCTCTTTGGGGAGGTGCTCAATTACCTCATTACACATTACTGTAGAAAAGCTTTCATCTTCGAAAGGGAAGGGATCGGCAAGGTCATGCTGTCTCACATCAAAATTCGGTTCTCGCTTTTTTGCAGTTTGCACTGCATACTCGGAGCCTTCCAGACCGATGCAGGGAATGCCAAACTTGTAGCAGCACTCAACAAAAAAGCCAAGTCCACACCCGATGTCAAGGATAAGACCAGGTTTGCCTTTTCTAATGCAGCGAGCAAGCAGTCTTCTGCCATCGTTCCAATTATCGCGGGAATAGCTTCGTTCATACATCTCCTTGTCATAGATGCAGGGTACTTTCTTCATGATTTTATCAGGGTGTTCTGACATGATTTTCTGAAATTAAGACTTCTTATCCCTCTTCGCTTTTACGTTCAGGTGCAGCCGATTTGATAACCCGGGCAGGCGGGGCATATGCCATTTTAAAGGGGGGTATATTTTTGTGTACAATAGCTCCCGGGGAGATGCCACAACCTCTCCCTATGGTAACACCTGGTAAAATGATGGCATCTGCTCCAAGCCATACCCCTTCTTCTAAAACGACCTTTGCAAATTTTAAGGGAATTGCAGAGGTAGATAAGTCGTTTCCCTCTTCCCGTTGCCTGGATATATCAAGTTGTTGGGAGAGAAGCCTTAATCCCATTGCTCTGCCTGAACCACACTTTATTTCAATCTCACCAGCTCCATAAAGTATGCAGTAGGGGCCAATATCACAATTATCACCTATAGTGATTTTACCCCGGTAGTCACTCCAACTCTCACCACCACAGTGGAGAATAGTCCCTTTTTGGATGACTATATTCTTCCCGAGGAACAGATTTTTCTGATTGATTATCTTCACATCTTCTTCAATAGTAACCGTCGGGTTTTCTCTTTTGATCTGCTGGAGGATTTTATCCTGTTTATACTGTCTCCTTAATGTTCTAATGTACCACCTGATGAAACCAGGATTAGCACTGCTCATCTTTATTCCTCCTTTCCCAGATATTTCAGTTTAGTAAGATACGATAGCTAACGGTATTTTTACTTCTGCAGGAACAATCAATGCTTCTTCCAATGATAAGCTTTGAAATCCACTCTCTTTGCAGAAAAAGACTCTTTGAACTTTACCACACCCTGATGTCCGCCACTGGGATTGAGATCATAGCTTCTGTATCCTCTGGCAGACCCATCCTTGATGATTTCCATATGGAGGAGATTGTTGGGGTAGTGATCAAAATATTCTTTAAGGCTACAGCCATGCCAGTAAAGGATGGTATAATTACAGTAAAGGGTAAGTACCCCTGCAACGATCTTTCCCTGTTTTTCTGCAAGCCAGAGTTTAATGTCATGGCTGCGTGTTTCAAAAAGATTTAGAAAGAGCCGCCAGGGATATGTAGTCCCTACACTTTCTCCCCACCGTTTGATAGTTTCCTGATAGATAGCGTAGTATTGTTCAAAATCTTCAAGTGAATTAGCAAGTCGGACAGTTATCCCTTTTTTCTCTGCCTGTTTGATATTACTCTTCTGTCCCCTGGAGAATCTTTTTCTAAGTTGTTCGAAATCAGCATTTAAGGATACGATATGTGTAAATAGGGACTTGGCCACAAAGTTTTCAGGAAAATCATAGTTTTCAAGGGGGTTTTCTACTACTTTCAAATCTTTGATATCAGTAGAAGTAAGGTACTCAAATATACTTCCCGTTTCCTCTCGTGTAAGTCTCCTTTCTGCCAGCATCCCCCCATAAACACCAAGTGCCATTGATTTATACTTTGCCTTTTTAAAAATGATTCCTTTAGAATGTTCTGCCACTAAAGGGAAGATAGCCCTGTTACCCGTGTTGAAGGTAAAACTCACTGTAGCGTTGCTATAGTGGGGGTAGGTTTTCTCTAATACCTTTGTCCAGATGGGGGAATGAAAAAATGTTGCATGTTCACAGTTTTTTATTATCTCTTCCCATAACTCAACCGAAGGGCGGCGCACTGTTTCCATAGTATTATTTGCAGAAGATAAAAAGGCTCCTGATGAGAGTAAATCATTAATTTTTGAAAATAGTATTATAGTTTTCCCCGGTTGTCAACTTGTTACCCTTGGTTTAAACCCAGAATTTGCAGTAGCAATCTACTGCGGCTTGCCCGGTTCATGACTTGGAGGCGCAGCCGGAAGTCATGTATATTATATCAAATTACTCTTCCGGAAAGCACTTTAATGCTTTTAAATCCTTGCTGCAACGCTTGTTTATTGCTTTGAAACCCCCGTGTTTCTCACGGGGTCGCAAAGGTAAACTATTGGCACTTTCGTGCCTCTCTTGTTTCACCCTCCGGATGAAACAAAACTACCCGTTGCACGTGTAGTTGTTTGCGACACGATTTTGCTCCTCAGCATATCTATGGATATGCCTTCGTCGTAAAATTGCTCCAACTGCACGTTTCGCTGCGGTTTTCTGCGCCTCGCTACGACATCTACTGCAAAATCTGGGTTTAAAAGGTGGGTTGGATTTTCATAAAGCAAGCCAATCTGTCTATATTTAGAACAAGATAGTATATGATAAGAAAAAAAAACATAAAAACCATAAAGATTTTAAAGAATATACCGATTTGAAGCTGTGAAATAGTTGGCAAAGAAAAACTTTTTCTAAATCCCCGTAAGGGGAAAAGAGGGTGAGCATGGAAAATTTTGATAATGATGAAAAAGAAAAAATAGAAAATAGAGAACATCAGCGATACAGTGTTCCCGCAATGGTTGCCTGTACATTTTTAGAAGAGAGTTTGAGAGGGAAAAGTAGCTTTCAGGGATTTATTCAGGATATCTCTTTTGGTGGAGTGTCTTTAGAAGTCAGGGATGACTTTTTAATTATAAGTGATTCACGCCTTAAGTATACCGATATAGAAATGGCGGTAGAATTCGATTTGCCTGACGGGGAGCACAGATTAAATTTCTC